>CAZPNT010000008.1:0-15644 GCA_964588055.1 uncultured Candidatus Poseidoniales archaeon
TGTCAGAAAAACGTTTCAAAGACTCCACATTTTCCTCTGCAAGGAACATCTCAACAGAGGAACAGATATTCTTTTCAGCATTCGGATAACGCTGCTCATTGCAATATTCTTCTCTGACGTCAAATACGCTATACGACCAATCCAGAGAATCGCACACCCTTGCAATGGATAGCCCAACATGGCCCCCTCCCGCAATAAGGATGTGAGGGCGGGGATCCATTACTTCCATCGCTACTGTCACCTGCCCTCCGCATAGGCTGTCAAGGGCAGACACCTCTTTTCCTTTCCCGTCTCTGTTTAGCAGAAATACCTCAACCCCCCCTCCTCTTTTTCTTATGTAAGAAATATCTCGAGCAAGAATTTCTTGGAGTGCTTTCTCCACCCTTAGCTCCAGCCCGGCACCACCAACTGTCCCAAACTTTGCTCCCGATGATCCTATTGCCAGCCTAGCACCTGGCTTTCCCGGGACGCTCCCTTTGGCCTCTACAACGGAAGCAATAGCTACCCTCTCCCCCCTCTTTACTCTCTCAAGAGCCCAAGACAGAACAGCAATTGTCACGACCCCCTGAGAGGGCACCCATCCTTTGGAGTTGCGATACCTAGCCTAGGGCCACATCAAGCATCATCATTATCGTAAAACCAACCATTACGCCCATTGTAGCTATGTCCCCATTCTTCCCTCTATGTGCCTCAGGCACCAGTTCTTCAACCACAACGAAGATCATTGCACCGGCAGCGAATGCAAGCGCATAGGGCAGGATGGGGGTCATGTAAACTATGGCTGCAGCACCTAATACTGCAGAGAGAGGCTCAACCATAGCAGATAGTTGGCCCCACCAGAAACTCTCCTTCTTGGTAAGGCCCTCTCTTCTTAGTGGCACTGAAACGGCCGCTCCTTCGGGGAAGTTCTGTATCCCAATTCCAATCGTAAGGGCAATAGCGGCTCCCAATCCATCCCCTGATGCAGCTGCTCCGAATGCCACCCCTACTGCCAATCCCTCAGGGATGTTGTGCAAGGTAATCGCAGAAATCAGCAGTTTACTTCTGTGCCAACTAGTTTTCACCCCCTCGACTTCTTCCGGTGGAGCACCGGGATGTAGGTGAGGGAGGTATGCGTCAACTAATCTCATGCAGACTCCTCCGAAAATGAACCCTATTGCTGCTGGGAGGACTTTCGCCAGACCCTCCCCGTCTGTTTGATCAATTGCAGGCCCTAGAAGGCCGAAACAACTCGCTGCAATCATCACTCCCGCTGCGAAACCTAGCATTCCATCCAGGGCCTTTCTGTGTATTTCTTTGAAGAAAAACACCAGCCCCGCTCCTGCTGCAGTCATGAACCAAGTGAACAGTCCCGCCAAAAGTGCCTGCTCAATTGGACCAAAGCCCTCAACCAGATCCTCTAGATTCACGATTACCGCCTCAAATTAGTGCATTTCAATTTTCTTCATTGACAGAATCCAATTTCTCAGATAAATTTCTTACATCTTCCGGTGTGTCTATGTTGAGATCTAGAAACCTGTCAAAAACCTCGAACCTACTAGATTCGATAATTTCCTTCAATGGTAAATGAGCAGAACTGACTCTGACCTTTTTGACATCGTCATTAGAGATCATTAGGGGATGCCCCCCTCTCCCTTTCTTCATTGGACAGCAGGTCTCCTCTGAACTCAATAGTCGTTCTAGTGTGGAATCCGAGAATCCCGGCCTGTCCACTGGAACAACTAGCAATCTGTACTCCGTTCCTCTCGAGGAATCAATACTGCTAATTCCCACCTTCAGCGACCCCGTCCTTCCTTTGTCTGGCTCTGGATTCAAGATAACATTCGCATTAGGCAACAATCTCGAAATTTCTCCAAAGTTTCCCTGGTTTACAACTACGGTTAAATCGGCAAATCTACTACTCAATCTTCCCGAAATCCAACCGATTAGTGTCTGCGAACCTATTTCGATCAGAGCCTTATCTCTGCCAAGCCTTCTGCTCGAACCGGCTGCTAGAATTATGCACTCCAATCTATCGCCCCGCATGCGTAACTAATTCATTCTTGCTAAATTAATCCGTCCAGAAATCCACCAAGGTAGGTCATGTATGAGATGTACGTAAGAATCATCATGGTTCCCATTTTTTTTGTGAACTCCCTTTCTGTAACGAGCATCCAGACGATGAATCCCGATGTTGCCGCAACTACGACGATGTCCCTTTGGAATTCTGCAACAACGGGAATCCCATTTCCGATAATACTGGCTATCCCAATTATTCCCATGATGTTCATTACATTTGATCCTAATACATTGCCAACAGCCACCCCACCTTGGCCTCGAAGTCCAGCCACTAAGGTCACAGCCAGTTCAGGCAACGAAGTCCCAAGCGCTACCATTGTCAAACCAATCACTGCCTCCGAGACTCCGAAAGTCTCAGCAATATTTGTCGAACCAGTGACAAGCAATTCTGCTCCAAACCAGATCATAACCCCTCCCAAGAGACAAGCTGGAATCGCAACAGATATTTTGTTAGGTAGCCACGAGTCCTCGAAATCATACTCATCCTCCCCAGATATTGCCACTGAGTAGGTGTAGTAATAGTAACCAATTAGGCATGCGAGCATCACGACTCCCCCTACAAGAGGTACTTCTCCAAGATAAACGAATGTTGCCATGAATAGAGTTGCTACGACCACGGCCAAAGCATCTCTCCTTACGCCTTCTTCTGATTTAGATTGAGCGCCTAAGACGGCAGCCGCTCCTAAGACTAGCATTACGTTTGCAACGTTAGAACCCAGCACCCCTCCTACGGCAATATCGGGCACCTCGCTCTCAATCGCTTCAATTGCAACAGCCAGTTCAGGAAGCGAAGTGCCAATAGCCACAACAGTGAAGCCAACTACTAGAGGGGATACGCTAAGATTCTGCGAAATTCTTGTGGCTCCTTGAACCAGCGCCTCTCCTCCGAACATTAGCAGAGCAAACCCGCAAATGACGAAAGCAACATCAATCAGAGTCCCATCCATATTTTGTTCCCAAACCCGTTCACAAATTACTCTTTGCCAGCATTTTTCTAATTATATTATTTGCAGGCCCTCTCGATATGCCTAGTTACCACTTCTACATTTGGTATAGTATGGTCCTCAAGTGTGGGGGAGAACGGAACGGGGGTATCCAACGCTCCAATAACTACGGGAGGAGTTTCCATCCTCCAAAACGACTCTTCGACAATTCTGCTAGAAACTGTGTGACCAAAACCCCCCGTCCACTGAGACTCCTGTAAGACGATTAGCCTACCAGTCCTGAGTACCGAATTAATGCACGTTTCAGAGTCAAAGGGGACCAGCGTTCTAAGATCCAATATTTCGACTTCAATACCCTTCTTCGATGCCTCTTCTGCTGCATCCAGAGCAACGTGAACCATAGCACCCCAGGTTACAATGGTGATATCTTTCCCACCTCTGATTACTCCTGCCTTGCCAATGGAACTCTCCCTTCTCTCCAGCCTATTCATCACTGACTCTGTATTGACTATTTGATTGATTGATTTGCCCCAACCGGTTATTCCCCCTCTCAGCCCGTATAGGCCAATATGCTCCAGGTATACTACAGGATCAGGAAGGTGGTGAGACTCAATTAGCAAATCATACGCGTCTTGTGGAGTACTAGGGGCCACAATGATCAATCCAGGGTCGTTTGTTAGCCATGACTCAATCATATTTGCATGGAAAGGGCCACTCCTAGTCTTCGCGCCTAGAGGGATTCTTACCGTCATCGGTACCTCTGCCCCCCATCTCCACCTCAATTGAGCCGCATTGTTAACTAGTGGATTCATTGCAAGTGCTGCAAATCCTCCGAACTGAATCTCGGCCAGAGGCCTCATTCCTCCCAAAGCTGCTCCTGTCGCTGAATGGATGATTATAGCCTCAGATAACGGCATATCAAGTAGTTTTGATCGGTGCCCCTTCGCCTTCAGGCCGAGATTCATTCCGAACGCCCCTGCCACTTCCATATCCTCTCCCATGAATACCATTTGATCTCCGAATTGGTCTGCCAAGGACGCCATAGCATTCTGGATTGCCCTGCTGTAAGTCCAAGAATTCGGTGCGTCCGAGAACTCTACAGAGAGCTCGCCGGAATCAAGGACTGGGGAATAATTTGCATCACCCCCATCAATCCTGAGTAACTGCTTCTCATGACTTGGAGCGTCAGAGATCGAAGTTACTCCCTTACATACCGAATTTCCCTCTGGCCACTCCATACTTTCCAACTCCTTCCTCGCTAATTCCACCTTCTCCTCTTCTTCATTCTGTATTCGGTTGAGCCTCTGTTCGCCCACTCCAAGTTTTATTAGCAACTCTCTATGGTTCGGCAAGGGGTCTTTCTCAGACCAATATCGTAACAACTCCCGATCAACATAACCAGGCGGGTTTCCGCTTGCTGCTCCCAAATATAGGTCATCATGGTGGTGAGCATGTCCACAACCCCTCATCGTCTCCACGTGAATCAGTGTGGAACCGCAACCATCTGTTGCGAACTCCCTAGCTACAGCAGTAGATGCATAGAATATCGCTGGATCCGAACCATCGATGGTCCACGATGGGATTCCCATTGCATACCCCTTATCGCCATATGTCTCTGCTCCAGATTGAGCAGAGTTGAAAGTGTCCAGCGCAATCTGATTGTTTTGTATCATGAAGCAAATTGGCAGCCCACGGACTCCTGCGAAATTCATGGCTTCCCAGAACTCTCCGCTACTGCTGCAACCCTCGCCAACAGGGGCTAGGTGGAACCTACTCACCCCAAGGCGACTTGCAGCTAGAGCTACACCAGTTGTGGTTGCACTAGCAATCGGCAATGGAGCAGTGGGTGGAAGCACCCCCTTCTCCCAATTTCCGATATGGAGATCTCTACCCCCACTCCCCTCTATCCCCCCGTCCATGTAGGAATCCGCCTTCCCCATTTGTGCTGAAAACACCTCAATTGGAGTCTGTCCCATTGCAAGAGCAAGCCCCATATCCCTAATCATTGGAGCTACAATGTCGGCATTCTGACGCTGTTCTTCCGGCAAATCAACGGCCCGCTTCATCGCTGAAGCACAAGCTACAATCCCTTCCTGCCAAGTTGACCTGAATCCCTTTCCACCGAAACTGCCCCCATCTGGAGTCGGTAAACCGGTCGTAAAGAGGTCCTTCAATTCCTCATCAACTAATCTAGTTCGTACCATTCTTCTTTGCCACTCTAATCTATTTTCCACTGTTACAGAAGCATAGTGCGCAATCCTCCTCATGCATAGTGTCACATCGATTAGGAACCTTGCCAATCTTCTTCTTAGGAAGACTTCCCCAGATCTCATGGGCATTATTTCTGACCTAGCCAGTTCCGAAAGATTGGGCTCCAGGACCCTTTCTTGGCCTCTTTCCTCGATTTTCCCAATCAATTCTTGAGAGAAATAATGAAACTCTTCTCCTGTCATTTTTTCTTTACATTTCAGAGAATCCCAACACTCAGAAACAGAATTTAGGCGACCGTCATGTCTTTCTGCAACGAATTCTAGCAAAATCTTCCTGGCTATATTGGACTCTATTTTGGATGGAAAAATCAACGGAAATTCAGGTCTCCACTCCTTACCCCAAATTTTCGGCATTGAGGACTGCGCCCCTTCGTCTTGAGTATTCTCACTTGATGGGGGACCATCTTCCCCATCGACACTCCCGTTCCTTCTCCTTGCTTCTTCTTCGAGGCTGCTCCGCCCCTCCTTGGGGTCCCTTTCCCAAATCTCGACATTCCTCGCCCTACCCTTTCCAGAGGAGGATCTATTGAGTGTCGTTCGCACTCTTTTTCCGCATCCTGAACACTTTCTGTCTAATTTGTTTGACTTATCTGATCTAGTTTTCCAGATCTGGTGGAGGGAGCACTCTGGACACTTCCATATACCAACTCTGGGCATAGTGTTTAGAATTACGAAAAGGGGTAGTACAACAATATTGGTATAGATTTAGTCTATTTTACCACAATTAGTAGACTTATGTGGTATTTTGGAGGTGAAAATATACTATATTTTCATATTTAACCACAATAAAAGAACCTATTGAAGAATATAATACCACATTAGATAGATATTTTATCCATATCTAGAATAAAATATGCTAATTACCACAATAAAATAGATAACTAGGAAATATAATACCACATTAATACTTAGTAATATTAGGATCTACCTCATCTGACCAGGAATTTATGCCCCCCGATAGATTGTAGACTCGTCCAGTATTCAACTTCGAATCTACCAAGAATCTCGCCACTGCAGCCGATCGTTGTCCACTCCTGCAATAAATCACAATGTCACTTTCTGTTGGTAATTCGCTCAATCTGGATGGGATCTCTAAATGCATAATTCTCGAATCCGTGCCCTCAATCGATGAAACCTGCTCTTCATGAGCCCTTCTGACATCCAGTAAGAATGGAGTCCAACCCTCTTTCCTTCTTTCGAAGAAATCCTTCGCTCCGATTTCGGAAAAATTGTCCGTTTCCCCTATTTCCAGAGATGTGACCCTTTCTCTGTCTGGGTTTTTTGAAAACTCAAGCTTCCTAAAGTCCATGGTCAAGGCATCGATTGCTAGCAATTCCCCGCTCAGGCAATCTCCAATTCCCAGAATTACCTTAATCGCCTCAGTAGCTTGGATGGTCCCTACAATTCCTGGAAGTACTCCAAGAACTCCAGCCTCCGAACAATTTGGTGCCAATTCTGGAGGGGGCGGCGATGGAAACAGGTCTCTGTAGTTCGGCCCTCCGTTGAAATTGAATGTCGATACCTGCCCCTCGAACCTGTGTATGCTCCCAAATATCCAAGTTTTATCTAGAATTTCGCATGTATCGCCAATTAGATATCTAGACTCAAAATTATCTGTGCCGTCTATTACAACGTCATATCTGGAAATTATCTCCATTGAATTATCTCGAGTAAGTTTTTCCTCAATTACATCTACTAAGACGTCGGGATTTAGTCTGGAGACCCACCTAGATGCAGACTCAACCTTAGACTCCCCAATGGAGGAACTGTTGTGAATTATTTGCCTCTGTAAATTTGAAGCACTTATTCGATCATCATCCATGATTGCAATCCTACCTACTCCTGCAGCTGCTAGGTACATCAAAGCCGGAGACCCCAGACCTCCTGCCCCAATCACGAGAACAGATGCCCGAAGCAAAACAGCCTGTCCCTCACTACCCACTCCGGGGAGTACAAGATGCCTAGCATAGCGTTCCCTCTGTTTTGGACTAAGATGGTCCGACATTGAGGTCTGAGAAAGGGGATTCAATCAAGGCTCCTTCGGTCATCAGTTCTGGTCTTCCAACCACCTTTCGGCATCTATTGCTGCTTGGCAACCCATCCCAGCAGCAGTTATCGCCTGTCTATACCTCTTGTCAACTACATCTCCTGCAGCGAAAACCCCAGGAACTGCAGTCATAGTATTCTCTTTATGTAAAATGTAACCCTCAGAGTCGGTCTCTAACTGTCCGCCAAGGAAGTCTGTAATCGGCTTGTGCCCGATTGCAATGAAAGCCCCGGAGCAACTGATTTCCTCAACAGACCCATCTCTTGGATCCTCGAGTATGGCACCAGTTAGTCCTTTATCTCCCGCAATCCAACTCTTTACCTGCCTAAACGCCCTGATTTCGATCTTAGGATGGGACCTAGCTCTCTCCAACATGACCTTTGACGCCTTGAAAACGTCTCTTCTGTGGATAATCGTAACCTTGCTGGCAAATCTTGTTAGGAAGGTAGCCTCCTCCATTGCCGAGTCCCCACCTCCAACAACGATTATCTCCTCGTCCCTGAAGAATGCTCCATCACATGTTGCGCATGTTGAAATCCCTCGGCCCTTCTGTTCCTCTTCACCCTCAGCCCCTAACCAGATGGCTTCGGCACCAGTACAGATGATCAATGTCTCAGCTCTGAACTCCTCTCCTTCTACCCAAACTCCGAAGGGGCGACTAGACAGATCTACCCTTTCCACATTCTTGTCCTGAACTTCCAAACCAAATCTCTCAGCTTGCCCCCTCATGTCAATCATCATCTCAGGACCCCCAATTCCCTTGGGATAGCCGGGAAAGTTTTCCACATCCGAAGTTAGCATCAGTTGCCCACCCGACATGTATCCTGCGAACATCAACGGGTTCAGAAGAGCTCTCGCAGCGTAAAGGCCCGCAGTGTATCCTGCAGGACCCGAACCTACGATAATGACGCTCCTAACTTCTTCGCCCATGGCATACCCAGGCAATAGGCATCCCTTGAATCTTGACAGTCGGAAAACATGGAAAATTTTTCTAGATTCAGCATGATAATCGTAATATATCAATCTCCTAAGCGGGAATTATGCCAAAATACATGTATTCTGGAAGCTACACTAAGGAAGGTGCTGCTGGCCTGCTCAGGGAAGGCGGAAAGGCAAGAAAGGAGGAGGCAGAGAGGATCGCTGAAGCCATGGGGGGATCAATGGAAGCCTACTACTGGTCATACGGTGAGATGGATTTCTTCATGATCGTCGACGTCCCTCAAGCTATGGCCATCAAGTTCTCTCTACACGTTGGAGCATCAGGGGTCTTCAATGGTAAGCTAACCCCCATCATCACTGTTGAAGATATGGAGGAAGCCACCTCAACAGAGCTCCCTTCGATGAGGCTACCAGGAGAATAGGAACCTCTAGTAGGACATTGACGCCACAGCTCCAACCGCCGATCTAGCGTGTGGCTCCAGCCTAGGCTCAATGTGCTCAGGGTCAGCCCCGGGTCCGATAATGCCCAACCCTATGGGTTTGTTATACTTGATTTGCAATTCAATGACCGATTTTGTTACGGATTGTCCCATAACTAGGCCGTGATCTGTCTCTCCCCTCTCGATTATCCCCAATACCACGGCCCCTTGTATTCCTTCCTTCTGGAGCATCCTATCTAGTGCCAAAGGCGCTTCCATCGATCCGGGAACCCATACGACATCACATACTTCCCAATTGTTTGAACTAGCTTCATCAATCGCAAATTGTAGCATTCTCTCAACGTGTTCTCTATGGAAAGAACCGCAGACAATGCCCAGATTCACGACTCACCACCCATCCGAATCATCGTCTCCACAACTGCTTGAGTTCTGGAGTCTATCTCTATGTTCACCATATCTCCCGGCGCCTTGCTTCCTATGCTTGTAATTCTGAGGGTCTCCGGGATGATGTGTAGGTAGAAACTGTCTTCATTGCATTTTCCCACCGTCAGAGACATCCCATCAATTGCGATGTAACCCTTCTCCAGAACGAATTGACTGAAGTCATCCGGGATGGAGATTAGCAAATCCAAACCATCTCCGACCGCCTCTCTATTGAGAATCTTGGAAGTCCCAATAATGTGGCCAGAGAGGATATGCCCCCCTAACTCATCTCCAACACGCAGCGATCTCTCCACATTTAGGAGATCTCCAACCCGTCTTTCCGAAAGTGTAGTTCTCTCCAGTGTTTCCGAAATCGCATCAAAGGCAACAATTCCGTTTTCCTTACTTACGACTGTCATGCACACCCCGTCTAACGATACACTTGCCCCTATCTTCAAATCCTCATCAAACCCACTCATATCTACAGCAAACGTCCTCATCGAATCGCCCTCCAATATCTCCACAATTGGAGCCGTCCCCGCAACAATTCCAGTATACATGCTAATCTTCCTCGTAGGGCCCTCCTTCAGTTCCAGGCCAAAGGTCAAGGATCCTTGCGATAATCTTCCTAGTCCCGTCTAGGTCATCCGAAAGACCTTCCACCCGTGTCACCTCTACGTGTTCGAAACCATGTTGATCCAACCCCTTCCTAATTGCATCTATGGAGTGCTTCTGGTCATATCCTAGTGCAATTACATCAGGCTTCACATTCTTCAGAATCTCGAAAATAGGCACTCCAGGAGGATTTCCAATTATTGCTTGATCCACTGGCTTCAGCCCCTCTACCATCCTCCTCCTGAGCTCTTGGCCAGTTACTGGCTCGTGCTTTTGCCTCCTCACGGTCTCATCATGAGCAATTACCACAACTAACTCTTCTCCAAGTGACTTTGCTTGCTCAACATAGTGGAGATGACCAGCATGCAGCAGGTCGAATATCCCAACTGCCATCACCCTAGTCATCATTCAACCTCCTGAGATGCCTCGCCTAATCCTTTTCATTGAATATTTCAGAAATCTGCTCACCGGTAATCATTGGAATTCCGTTGTTGGAAGCATAGTTCCTAGCCTCTTCCAGTGACAAAGCACCGTCTCCCTCTGGATCAAGCATCTCTGCACCTATCGTGCAAGGGACTAGACCCGCCAACCTTGCAATTGAAACTGCAAGCTCAGTATGGCCCTGACGTGTCTTTAGACCACCTGGAGACTCCCTGCACACGGGGATATGTCCAGGAGTTCTGAACTCTTTTCCTAGCATCTTCTGCGCGACCACACCTTCTTCCTCTCTTTCGATTAATTCTCTAGACAACTCCCCAAATCTTCTAGTCGTCAGAGCCCTGTCTCTATCCGTAATTCCTGTATATGTCTCTCTGTGGTTCAGGGAAACAGTGAAGGCCGATCTAGAGTCATACTGGAGGTCATTTGTTACTAGATGGCCCAGGACCGGATTCTCAGCAACTAAAGACTCATGTGCATGAATATCTTGTAGCCAAGGAAGGCCAAACATGTCTCCTATTTCGTTACCAATAGCAAGGAAAAGAAGACCACCGCAATCGTTTCTCAACCTTCTTATTACTTCGGGAGTTGCTGATGCTGCATGCCAAAGAAGATCCGTTTCCATTTCTCTGTAATCTGAATCGTAAATCATCACAGGTTTTCCAGATTTGAAAGCAGATATTGCCCCCGCAACCAAGTTGTCCATGCCACGCGGAGGGGCCATTGATACCCGATATTTTCGGTCTAGAAAAAATGATGTCTCTAATCCTCTGGCAATGTTTTGTGAGTGCCCCCACAGAGTCTTCAGCCCCATTGCGAGTCGATCTAGCAGGAGGATGGACGGATGTACTCCCTTATCCTACTGATTTTGGAGGAGAAGTGGTGAACTTCGCGATCAAACACAGAGTAACTGCAAGAAGACAAAAGGATGGAGAAACTAGTGAGGTAGAATTCGAGTTTCCAGTCCCTCGCGGTTCCGGTTTGGGCACCAGTTCAGCAATGAATGTGGCACTGATGGCGCTAAAATTCCCTAATCAATTAGAAAATCCGGAGGAAATTGCAGAGAAGGCATTTCTCGTTGAATCAATAGGAAATAGATGCGGAAGGCAAGACCAGTGGGCATCTGCCATCGGCGGCTTCAATCATCTGCTTTTTATCGGGGACACGGTGGAGAGGATGCCATTCGAGCCAATGAAATCATCATTGAATTGGCTGAAGAAGCACCTCATAATTTCCTACTCTGGCATTAGCAGGAATTCTGGTGACATTCAGGAATCTGTATGGACTCGCTACTCAAGTGGGGACGAGGGAGTAATACAAGGGCTACACAAAATCAGAAGTTCTGCAAGAGAAATGGCAAATGGATTGCAGCAGGATAGAAGGGATATGGTGGTATCTTCCTTGAGGGGGTTTTGCTCTGGTGTAGAAATGATTGACTCAACAATACATGATCCATTCAGAAGCGTCGTAAAACCTTTGATTGACACCGGTTCTGTTGTAGCTTGGAAGGCACTAGGTGCCGGAGGAGGGGGGTGTTCGGCAATGCTTTGCTCTCCTTCGGGCAAAGAAAATACGGAAAAGAGCATCAAGGATGCAGGTTGGACAATTCTGGATTGGGATTACGATAACCAAGGAGTTCTTGTAAATTGACGAACATCATAGTCCTAAATCTCAAACTTAACAGTCCTAAATCTCAAACATGACCATTTGTCCGAGCGTACATGGCCGACCGCCGCTCAATGTTCGCATCGCTCGCTATTTTGGCCCTAATTGCCCCTCTGGCATCTTCTTCTATTTCTCCCGAAGAAGTCCCCAATGGCGGTTTCGATGCAGAAGGAAAATGGGTTCCAACTGCAGAGTCGGACATTCATTGGAACTGGTGGACTCATTGGAGCAGAGACAAGGATTCCAACTCCATTGATGACAGACTAGAATGGCTAATCGAACAACCAGAGCAAGTCAAGAGAGATTGGTGGAAACGTGCTCCAGAAGGGCAAGCTAGGATTTTCGTAGATTACGACCACCATCCAACAGATGCCGACATCTCGGCCTTGGAGTCGCTTGGTGTGGAAGTGACCTTCAGATTCAGATATCTGAATACGGTTTCAGCCACCTCTCCTATATCCCCAATATTAGACGAATCTGGTATCAGATCTCTTAGCGGGGTAGTGATGATCGAGGATCTCGGACTCGCAGAGCCGAACATGCACGAAGCAGTCCCGAACATGGGGGTAGACGCAGTTTGGCAGGACTTAGGATTAGACGGAACAGGATCTGTAATCGCAATACTCGATACAGGAGTTCGTGGGGACCATGAGGGGCTTAACGACATGGACGATGACCCATTCACTTGTATTGACGATCCCCCGGAACCCGACCCACTAGATCCAGAACCTCAGCCTATTCCTTCAGACTGTGATCCCAAGATTATTGCATTCTACGACGCAGTGTTCACGGATGAGGAACAAGACCCGTCAACTTCCTATGACTCTGGCACCCACGGGACCCACGTCGCAGGAATCGCAGCTGGTTCGGGAGGGGGGCAGACAGATCCTGCAACAGGACTGAGGTATGTCGGAGCTGCACCTGGGGCTTACCTAATCAACATCCTCGGCTGTTGCGATGGGGATATTGAGGACGTAATGCAAGGAGCCCAATGGGCGATAGACAACAGGGACAAGTATGGGATAGACGTAGTAACCTCCTCTTTGGGAGAGCAACAGTTCGAGGTTCACATAGACAATGACGGGAGCTCCGCTTGGAGCCGTCAGATGGATATGGTTGTAGAGGCAGGAATCATCACTACTCTGTCAGCAGGCAATGAATTCGGAGGTGCAACCCTTGCTGGATGCAACACGATCGATAGCCCGGGAGACGCGGAGCTCCCAGTGACAGTAGCCAGTCTGGACAAGGATCTCGGCCTTGCAATATACAGCAGTCGTGGATATACCTCTGACTTCAGAGTTAAGCCAGACGTAGCTACAATTGGCTCTAGTATAATGGCTCCAGATGCAGCAACCCAAGACGGCTATACCAGTAAGTCTGGAACTAGCATGGCAACTCCTCTGATGGCAGGAATCGCTGCTCTGATGGTCCAGGCAAACCCCGACATAACCCCTTCCGAGTTCAAATCAATAATCGCAGCACACTCTATAGAGAGGGACATTCAACTCCTAGATGACCCTGGATTCAACGACTGCAGCGTTCTGGAGACAAGGCCAGATAATGAGTTCGGATTCGGTCAGGCAGACCCAACCGCCTTCGTAGAGGCCGCAGGGAGCATAGATAGGACCCTCAACGTCTCAATGGAAGTCTTAACCCTGCAAGAAATAGGGAACGAGAGTTATGTCACTGGCACATCCAATGGAGCAGCTCCAGGAACTGGCATTGTGGAAGTAAAGGTCGGTGGAGGAGGCTGGTCTGGTGCAGCCGACCTATCCAAGGATGGAGATTGGTCATCATGGAGCATAAAACTAGACCCGCATGAAAAGGCAGGGAACTCGACAATCTATGCCAGGCTAGTAGTTTCTGAGGACAGCATCTCTCCAGTAGATGCTAGGAGGGTGGTTTTGGTCGACGCCCAATCATCAGGCCCGTCATCATCAATGGGATTGGCTAACTTCGGCCCAATCGTCTTCTTCGTCCCCTTCTTGATTGCAATAGTTCTCGTATTCTTCACGGGAAGGAGGGAGGATTGGTCCCTGACTCCCGTACCATCTCAAGAGGGCCAATCTCCCGAAAATGACGATTACTCTGTAATCGGGGAAAAACCGCCCTGGACAGAGAGATTCTCAAGAGGCTTAGCTGAACTAGGAAAGGGAGGGGCGATTACGGAGAATCCGATTAAGAGGGTACTCACTCTTTGCCTTCTATACTTCGCCCAGGGTTTGCCTTATGGGTTCGCGAGTGTCACCTTCGCAGCCTACCTCGTAGCAAATGGAGTATCTGTGGCCGATCTCGCGATTCTGTTTGCTACAGTCGCACTTCCATGGACTTTCAAGTGGATATGGGGGCCGCTAGTAGACTCATTGTACATCGAGAAATACGGGCCAAGAAGGCAGTGGATTCTGTTCGCTCAAACTGGAATGGCACTCACTCTCGGGTCCTTACTCCTAGTTAGAGATTTGAATGGGCAGATTGATCTCGTCGCAAGGATACTGTTTATCCACAACATTTTCGCATCTCTGCAGGATGTGGCAACTGACGCACTTGCAGTAGAGGTACTCGAGCCCGATGAAGTTGCCAGGGTTAACGGGCTAATGTTCGCGTCAAAGAGAGTAGGAATCATATTCGGCGGGGCCGCTCTTGGAGTATTAATCACCAAGATAGGAATATCCGGAGTCATAGCGGCCCAATTAGGAATGCTTGCATTAATCATAGTGGTTCCCCTTCTAATGGTTGAGAAGCCAGGTGTCAAACTGTTCCCATGGTCAAGCAGCACTGAACCGGAGGCATCCGCTTCAGAGGGGGTCACCGAATCTGGAGCATTGGTAGCAGAGATGGTCGAGGACTCAGAAACGACTCCTTGGGAGGACGAGGAAGAATTCCGAGTAGCCAGAATAGTTGGCTTCAGCATTGCAGAAAACAAGGTATCATTCGCTTCCTTCTTCGCAATTCTGGGCATCTCCATTTGGCTATTCGGCTTCGTGATTGACGTTTTCACAGTAGACTGGAGTTTCGGAAAGAATGTCAGAGAAGGATTCCCTACGCTTGAAGGCAAACAGATTCTCGGATTCGAACTCATGCCATGGTCGGGGACGAATAGAGTCAGTCTCGCTCTAATCCTCCTATCGATAATTTCGAAGGTGAGTCCGAGAATCATTGGCTCGAAACCAAATGAATCATTGCCCAACCCCTTCTTGCTGATTCCAGAGTCTACTAGGAATACAGTTGCAAGAACCTCCTTCTATCTGACAAAGGCATTCTCAGTCAGATCCGCATTCCTGCTGATAATAGCAGGCCTTCTCGGAGAGTTGTATTACTTCACGAGTCCTATTTACGTTGATATCTTCATCAATGAGGCAGGATGGTCGCAAGAGAAGTACAACGGGATAGTAGGGGGAATTGCCTTGCTAGGGTCCGTTTCGGGACAGATAATTGGAGGCGTTCTCGGTGACAAGTATGGGATTCGCAGGGTAGCCATGGTCTCCTTCTTGGCACTAGCCCTGGCGAACGCTACTTTCGCATTCCTGGAGCCGATGTGGGGCAATACCCTGGTGATGACGATATACCTGATAGGCCAGTACTTCGTTGCTGGAATAGCTGTTATTTGCCTCATCTCAATGTGCATGAGGCTAACTTGGAGCAAGGTGGGAGGAACACAATTCACCGCATACATGTCCATTCTGAACACCTCGGCTGTTTTCGCATACACCCTGACTGAGAGGATGATCTCAATCTTCAACTACACAACTGCCATCTACATAGGTGCCGCTCTGACCCTTGTCACCACCTTCTTCTTAGCCTTCAT
>CAZPNT010000009.1:0-15571 GCA_964588055.1 uncultured Candidatus Poseidoniales archaeon
TGCATACGCTGCTTTCCTTACATCGGGACAAGAGCAAGCACGGCTGGCCGCTGCTTTGGCAGGGCCTATTTGGGTCTGGTTCGTTGTTTGCACCGCATTAGGATTGGAAGGTTGGGAGGGGATACCTGTACCACCTCTGTTCATTTGGGGAATGCTAGCACTTACCGGACTAATGAGTTGGAATTTGGAAGATGAGTGATGGGTATGGAGGTGCCCAGTGCATCTTCTCCAGCCGTTCACAATGTGATGGTCGCGAACAAGTCCACCAATACTGGGCCTGAATTAATCGTCCGAAGGCTCCTACGAACCGCTGGTTTTCCGGGTTACCGGCTCCATTGGAGAATCGATGAAGACGGGGGGCGGTACATCTGCAGGCCGGACATTTCCTTTCCTGGTAGGAAGGTGGCTGTCTTCGTGCACGGTTGCTTCTGGCATAGATGCCCGAAGTGCAATATGGATATTCCCAAATCTAACGTCGACTATTGGAGTAAAAAGTTCGAGAAGAACGTCGAGAGAGATAGGAAGAAGGAGTCCTCGCTACGAGGAATCGGATGGAGAGTTCACACTATTTGGGAGTGTGAGTTGGATGATGGTGCTTCCCAGCTGGTGGAGATTCTGAAAGAATAGAAAACAGAATTTGAAATGGGGGACGTTTTGGGCGTGTCATGCGACTCCTAACATTTCTCAGGTTCTACAGGGAGATTCGAAAGGATGGCCCAGCTGACTTGGATTGGATACAGAGGCAGGGCCTTCTAGCGGTGAAGCTGACTCAGATATTCGCTCTGAGGCCAGACATTCTAAGCATCGATAAGTGCCGACAGTTGCAGAAGATGTACAGGAATGCATCGACCATCCCCTCCGAGGACGTCGACCTCATTCTCCGAGAGAGGGTCCCAGAAGGCTTCCAAGATTCGATTGCCTGGTTCGATGTGGAGCCGTTTGCAGCTGCTTCGGTGGGCCAGGTGCACAGAGCCACCCTGACCAACGGAGAGGATGTCGTGATCAAGGTGGTGAAGGCCAATCACAGGGAGAGTTTTCAGAGAGACGTGAAGAGGCTGATGAGGCTGATGAGGGTGGCCATAACCCTGTCTCCGAAGCTCAGGAGGGCGGGCAACCCCATGGCACTTCTCAGGCACGTGGAGGATTACACGACGAGGGAGCTAAACCTGCGAAACGAGATCAAGGGGGGCGCCGAACTGGAGGCAATACAAAATAGGCTATCAGAGGTCTTCCCGATGCCTAGGCTCAGGTTTCCGAAGTACTATCCAGAGATTTCTAACGAGCATGTGCTTGTATCCGAGTTTGTGAGGGGCAAGACCCTAGAGGAGTACATCGATCAGCAAGGCCTTCGATGGGACCACTTGATTGAGCTGTTCAGGATTCAAGGTGCCTACATGTTCGGAGTGGGTACATTCCATGGTGACCTTCATCCAGGGAACTGCATCGTAGACGAGGATGGAAACTTCGTTTTCATAGACAATGGAGCGATCTGCGAATCGCCCCGGAAAGTTAGTCTATCATTGTTCAAGTTCTTCGAGGCGCTATCGGAGGGTAGTCTTGATTCTGGATTCGAGGCGCTATTGGATCTGGCCGACGAGAGGCCTGACGAGGAGAGGGTGAAGCGCTTCAGGACCAAGATGGGGGAGATTTACGAGGGTTTTGGAGAAAAGAGCGTGGGCGAGCAGAGCCTTACTGACCTGATGATGAGGACGGTTAGGGCAGCTGTAGAGGACGCTGGTGCCGACTTCGGCGAGGAGGGCTTTCCAATCATACGTTCTTTGATGTACATGGACGGTTTGGTAATCAGAACCCATCCGGAAGTCAAGTTGATTGCTGAGATGGGTCCGTCGCTGGTTGAGTTCAGAGAGGGCTTTGGCATGGAGTGTGAATAATGACAGCGCATAGTGATGTGATAATCGTGGGCGCCGGTCCTGGTGGCTTGTCTTGTGCCATGCTACTTGCCAAGGCTGGAGTCAGCGTAACCATACTTGAGAAGACTGGTGGTGTAGGTGGGAGGACCAAAGTCTTCGAGAAGGACGGTTACAAGTTCGACAACGGTCCGACGTTCTTCCACTATCCCGAAATCGCTGAGGAGATATTCGATGCGCTCGGTCTGGATGCTCACGAGGAGTTAGGGCTGATACCTCTCGACCCGAACTACAGACTCGTATTCGGAGCAGGTGGTAGCCTCAACGCTAACACAGACCTAGAGGACATGGTTTCACAGATCAGGGATCTCTGCGGAGAGAAGAACGCTGCTGGTTTCAGGAGGTACATCGAAGACAACCGCACCAAGATGAGGCTCTCGAAGAACTGCCTCAACGCTCCTTGGAGAGGTCCGATGGACTTGATGAACAGGCGCGCATTTAGGGTGGCTAGAGTACTGAGGCCTTGGAGAAGCGTTGCCTCCGACCTAGCTCGAATGTTTCCTGACGAGAGGATGCAGTTGGCCATGTCTTTCCAAACAAAATACCTGGGAATGAGTCCCTTCCACGCTCCCAGCCTTTTCACCATACTTGCATACCTAGAGTACGAGCATGGCGTTTTCCACACCAAGGGGGGTTTGGGAACCATAACCCAGAAGATGGGTCAAATTGCAAGAAGTCTGGGGGTGGAAATTCGTCTCAATGAGCCGGTTAGCGAGTTCGTGTTCGAGGGGAAGAAGGTTGTGGGCGCCAAGACCAATGAGGGCACTTACACGGCTGACCGCTTCGTCATGAACGTTGACTTCGCTACCGGGATGAAGGGTTTGGTTCCTGACGAGATGCGGAAGAGGTGGTCAAACAAGAAGCTAGAACAGAAGTCATACTCCTGCTCCACGTACATGCTCTACCTAGGGGTGGACAAGGTGTATGACACACCGCATCACCAAATCTACGCTGCAAAGGACTACCAGAAGAACCTGAAAGAGGTCACAGAGAACAAAGTCACCTGGGACGATCCTTCAGTCTACGTTCAGAACGCTTGCGTTACCGATCCCTCGATGGCGCCTGAGGGCCACTCGACGATTTACGTCCTGGTTCCCGTAAGCATCAGCCACCCGGGAATCGACTGGGAAGATATCAAGCACGACTACATGGATGTGATTCTGCGGCAGATGGAGAGCCTAGGATTCTCAAACCTGAAGGATCACATCGTCTCCCAGACCATTGTGACACCAGATGACTGGGCGTCCCGCGACATATACAAGGGGGCAGTATTCAATCTAGCGCACGGTCTCGACCAGATGCTTTGGCGCAGACCCCAAAACAAGTTCGAGGAGTTAGAAAGGCTGTATCTTGTCGGAGGGGGCACCCATCCTGGAAGCGGCCTCCCGACCATCCTGGAGAGTGGGAGGATTTCGGCTAAGATGATATGCGCCGACATGGGCATCGAGCCGGATTGGAACGGTGCTGATCCTTGGTTTGAAGACCTCCGAAGGCCGAAACTCAAAGTGAGGAGCAGTTGAGGGAGCACCATGGATCTGTATGACATCGCATTCTTCCTATCGACAATGTGGGTAGGTCCATTCTGGTTGGCAATGCTGGTTTATCCGGAGCACGAGAGGACTCAGATGATAATGCGTGGCCCATGGTGCTTCGTCGGGCCAATTCTGGTTTGGTGGGCCATCATTGCTTCCGATCCCCAGGGCCTAATCGACCTAGCAGGAGGTTTCGCTGACCCTCTGAACATTATGGACGGTTTGGTTGGGATACTCGGCACCCCTGCTGGGGCTTCAGCGGCATGGGCCCACATGGTAGCAGGAGACATTTTCATCACTCGATGGATGTGGAAGAGGTGCGTGGAAAGGGGGACTGAGAGGTGGGTCTCTGCCGGTTCTGTCTTCTTCGGAGTAATGCTGATGCCTGTGGGAGTCGCGCTACATCTCACCCTAGTTCGCGAAGAATCGGACTGATTCGATGGCTGGTTGGCTGGTGAATCTGATTGCCGTTCCATATGGCCTGTGGATAGCTTGGGTGGGCGTACAGCACTTCCGCGATCCGTCCTGGTTCGAACCCATAGTTCCGGAGGTCCTCGGTAATGCCAGATTCTGGGTCTACGCCAGTGGCGTGTTCGAGATAATCCTAGGCATCGGAGTCGCGTTACCATGGTTCAGGGAGGAGGCTGCGTTTGGCGTGACTTTGATGCTTGTGGCCCTGTACTGGGCGAATCTAAACATGTGGATCAACGACATCCCCCTCGATGGTAAGACGTATGCATCACACTGGCATGCACTGAGGGGAGTGGGTCAGGTGGTTCTGATTTCCATTTCGCTCTGGCTAGGCGGCTGGGAGAGCGGCCAGAAGTTGATAGAGAGATTCAATCAATCTAGGTTCTGATTTATCCTTTCTACCTCTTCTATTCGCCCGGTCTTTATCTCGTATGCGGAAATTCTTGGCCTTTGGTCGGTGTCCCTAAGGACTATCCCAGTGTCGATCAGCACTGCGGCCTCTCGGCCGTCTTCCAGTTTTACCGGGCTCCTCCAGATTCCGCTTCTGGGCGGCTCCACATCGAATTTGAACAGCATCTGGACTGGAGTGTGGCCGGCGACAATCTGTCTCAGTGGGTCCAGTGGGCTGTGTGCAAGGAAGACTTCGCGTGACTTCAGACGCTGCTCGTCGGACTGGTCGTCCAACGGCGTTTTCGCACTGTATCCGGAGTGGGCAAAACGGTAGCGATCTAGGACCACTTCGGTTGGTAGGCTGTCTGTGAAATCTAACCATTCGATGGCTTGCTTTCTCTGCTCCTTCAGAGTCAAGCCCATTGATTCCAAGGTTTCTCTGCCACCCACCTTTTCAATCCAGAAATCCTGACGGTGGCCATTCCAGGAGAGAGCCTCTGACATGATTAGCTCGTGGTTTCCCTTGATTGAGAAGATGTGTGCACTGTCTCTCACAATAGAAAGTACCCCGTGGCTATCCGGGCCTCTGTCGATCAAATCGCCCAAGCATAGAACTAAGTCACCATCAGAAAGGTCGAGTTTTACCAGAAGTTCCTCGAATTCTTCGCGGAAGCCGTGGATATCTCCCACTGCCCAAACCGAATGCCCCGAATCTAGTGCTTCCTGGAGAGAGGTTTCCAATGTCGGGTCTCTGTGGGATTGAGGCATTCTATTCCTCTTCGTCAGATTTTGTCTCGCCACTCGGGAATATCATGAGGGCGATGAGCAGTATCGGGATTAGAAGGAAGACGGTTCCTAGGGCATCCCCTGGTAATCCATCTGGTCGTGGAATCAGGGGCTCGACCAGCATGCCGAGGATGAACATCGCTACCATCAATGCCGTGATTGGCAGGTGATCTGTGATTAGTCGGGATGCATCCCTTCCAGACCTGTTCGCCATCAAGAGCATCAGAGCGGCTATTAGCACCATCATTGGGAGAGTCATGAACAGAATCTCTCCTTGGGGCCCTCTTCCTTCCTCTAGTGAGTTCTCCATAGACATGAGGTTTCTGAGGGATATCGCGAGAATCACTACCGCAAGGCCGACGATGATTGGCATCATTCGGTCTCTATCTGCTTCTGATGTCAGGATTCCACCGCCGTTAGCTCAACTCGCTTCCCCATGCCGTCTCTAATCCTCCTAATGTGGCCTTCTGCCTCCATACGAGAGAGAAGTCGGCTGGCCTTTGAATCGGTAAATCCTGTTTCGCGAACTAGTTCTGCCTGCCACATTGAGTTGCCGTTTGCCGAAAGGGCATCGACGACCTTCTTCTGGGCCTCAGATAACATTGGCCTACTCGTTTCAAGGGCCTTCACCTCGGGCATGGGCTTTCTTCGGGGGTCGTTGAGCCACATCAGCGATACACCGATGATTACGCCAATGCTTGTCAGGAATAGGGAGTAGATAACGTAAGAAGCGAAGTAGCCAGATGATTCTAGCTGGAATGTGAACGGGGCTGCAATCAGTAGTACCAGCATGAAACCCCCTAGGGTGAGCGTGATTCTAGCAACTCTGTCCATTGGTCCTGCGAGTTCGTCTCCGGAGGTGTCATCCATGGCTATCGCGGTCACGCCGTAGATGTGAATGTTAGGAGGGTCGGTGCGCTCACACCGGGCCGCCGGTAACCTCGAAGGAATCACTCGGTGTGGCAGTGCTGCCTGTCCTCGTACCAAGTTCCTCCGTTGGCCTCGCACTCCTCTTGGTTATCGGGAGACTCTTCCTCGTCTTCCCTCTCATCGGCCTCGGGGCCGTCTTCTCTATCTGGCTCCTCATCCGGTTGACTCCATTCACAGTAGAATACGCCTTCACCGCGATCTGCGGCCTCTGTCCAGACTCCCATCCTGGACTCACACATCTCTTGTGTTACCTCTATGGAGGGGGGGGCGCCCCTTTCACGATCCTCGCACCTATCCAACATCTTGCAAAGTACCCCTCCCATTCTACCTCGGAATCCCTTCCTCGTGTCATGGTCCCGAGTGCATCTTCTGTCGTCTGCACACTCCGCGTGGTGATTTGCTCGTGAATTCATGTGCTCAAGGGTGGTCTCTATTGTCTGTGAGTCGGCAGAGCAGAACTCGCTCTCAATGCAGAAGGAGATTGCCTCCTGGGCTGCCCTCAGTTGGGCCGCCTTCTCCTCTGCGAACTCCATCCTCTTGGTTTCGTCCCAGTCCTTTCTTTCGTCCCAGTCCTTGTAGTCTGCAACGTAGCAGTACTCCCTTTCATCGGGCTCACTGCCCTCTTGCTTGCAGATTTCCTGATTCTTCTCTTCCGTGCGGGATTCCGATTCATCCGAATCAACGGTTGTCTCGGTGCCATCTATCTTGGCCTGCATTCCGCTTACTGCGAATGTTAGCTTGTCGACCATCTGGGTCAGTGATTCGTCATCTGCTGCGCATTCAGGGCTGTCCAGGCAGAATTGGAAGGCTATGATGAGGTTGGAGTCGATGTCGATTCTCTTCTCCAAGTGCTCTGTCCTATCCTCCATCCTGTCGTTCATTCGATTCTTCATGGCCTTCCTGATGTGCTTTCCCATTGGTCTCTCATCGGATTCCTTCTCCTCCCAAGTGTCCTCTCCGGTCGCATCGTCGACTGCGCCCTCGAAGGGGTCCTCCTCTGCGTACCTCGGTGCGGCATAATCCTCCAGGGTCGCTGCTACCGAGGCCCCGGCCAGAAGGGATACGACTGCGAGTGTGATCACTCCGACCGTGGCCCTGTTCCTGTTCTGCTCATTTCTCTCACTCATCTTAGGCTCCATTTCTCTCCACCTTGCTTTCCCACTGGATGCAAAACCATATCATAATCTGGCCCAAATGCTCGGTATTTCATGCAAAAAGCCGCAAAGGGTGTATACCGCATACATCCTGATGAGTTCGATGAAAACCCTGCCTTTGGTAGTCACTATTCTGATGGTAGTGATGGTTCCTGGGTCACTTTCAGAGTCCTCAACCTCCGAGGAGGTGGTGGTAACCGTGGACAGTACGAATCTGAGGTTCTCTCCTTCTTCAATCACCATAACGGAAGGAGACTCTGTGCGGTTCTTCTGGAGTGGCGAGCTGCTCGCTCACAACGCGGTGGCAGAGGACGGCTTGTTCGATACGGGGGATGCCTCAAGAAACGTTGACTACACATTCACATTCGAAGTTGGGACCAACGGGACCCACCAATACGTCTGCGAGCCCCATGAGAGCCTTGGGATGGTGGGGACGATTAATATCGAGCCCATGGAGGAGCCAGTTCCTCCTGAGCCGGGCAACGAAACGGGCGATTCGAGTTCATCGGGATCAGGGGAGTCGTGGATCCCCTTCTTCGGATTGGAGATTATCGTTCTTGCAATGGTTGCCGGTCTCATCTTCCAACTGGGAAAGGCACAGGGCATCGGGGATGTGCGGCTCTTCAGGGAGCCTGAATGGGAAGAAGAGTAGCGTCGATCCAATCATTCCAAAGTGTTCGTTGGGACCACTCAATACACGTTTATTCCCTAAGGATGTAGGTCTGAGAGGCACGCATCAAGTTTAGTCAGCGTCCGGTCGACGTCTTCTTCGTTCAGAACCATTGGAGGCTTGATCTTGATGACATTGTGAAAGGGACCATCTGTGCTCAGAAGGATGCCTCGATCTCTCATCGAGTCCACTACTGACGACGCCTCGTGTGATGCCGGTTCGAGTGTGCCTCTGTCCCTTACCATCTCGACTCCTAGGAAGAGGCCGCGGCCGCGCACGTCCCCAATCAGTTGGTGTTCCTTCATCAAAGAGTCGAGTCCGTCCTTGAGTCGTTTCCCCAGAACCCGTGCCCTAGACATCAGGTCCTGATGCTCGATGACGTCCATCACTGCCATGCCAATCGCGCATGAGACGGGGTTACCGCCGAAGGTGCTGAAGAACTCCATATCTCCGAAGGAAGAGGCGATTTCCGGTGTTGTGAAGACCGCCGCCATCGGGTGTCCATTCCCTATCGGCTTTCCCATCACCACGATGTCCGGGAGAACGCCAGTCTCCTGGAAAGCCCACATGTGCGTTCCCACCCTACCGAACCCTACTTGGACCTCGTCTGCAATCAGAAGCCCCCCTTGATTCCTGACTGCCGAGGCGGCTTCTGGTAGGTAGTCAGATGGTAGGGGGACCTGCCCGGCACACGAGAGCATAGACTCGATTAGCAGCCCGGCCAATGGTCCCGCCTCATTCAACCCCTCTCTGGCCTCTAGTGGGAAGTCGGCAGCGGGCCTGCGGTAGGTGTCGGGGATAGGGAGGACGTGTACCCATGGCTCTGGCTCGCCTCTCCCCCCGGGGCCTCGAAACTTGTACGGGCTGAGTTCAATCAGCATGCCCGTGTGTCCGTGATATGCCCCCTCGATCACGGCCATGTCGTGGTTCCCAGTGTATGAGCGGGCCAGCCTGACTGCCAGTTCGTTGGCTTCCGACCCAGAATTTACCAAGAAGCCCACTGTCAAGGTCCGAGGAAGGGTGGAGGATAGTCGGGACAGGTACTTCGTTAGCTCCTCGTACACGTACCTGCTGTTAGTGTTCAGAACGGCCATCTGCCTCTGGCCGGCTTCGACCACATGGGGGTTACAGTGACCGACATGGGAGACGTTGTTGACGAGGTCTAGGTACTTGGTGCCGTCCGAGCAGTGCAGGTACTGCATCTCCCCCCTCACTATGTGGAGTGGTTTGCCGTGTGCTATGGATAGCGAGTTACTGATATGTCGATTTCTCGCTTCGAGAAGTTCTTTCAGATCCCTCATCACTAGTCCTCGCTACAGCCATTCCACCCTCGTGTCCGTCCATAATGGATGGGTCAGGGGTTTCCGGATTCAGGAAAACGGGTTCCGTTCTCCTAATCGTTATGAATGGACATGCCGAGGGGCGCTCGTGCCGGGAACGTTCGATAGAACAAGGGGGCGAGCGCTGACTCGGGAGGTCTCTCCGAGTTACGCAGACGCCGTGTCCAGTTTCTTGGGAACCAGAGTGCCTGACTATGAAGCCGCCAGGGGTGCGCAAGAGGCGTATTTCGCGGCATTGAGGGCACATGGAACAGAAGTCGTCACCCTCCCTCCATTGGAGGGTTATCCCGATTGCAGTTTTGTCGAGGACGCGGCCGTGATCCTGGATGACGTGGCGCTGATTCCGAACCTAGGCCACCCAAGCAGAGAAGGGGAGCAGGATTCAGTGGCAGAGCACCTGGAAGATGGCTTCGAGGTTATCAGGATGCCCAATGGTGCGACATTGGACGGTGGAGACGTAGTATTCTACGACGACCGCTTCCTCGTGGGCATTTCTACTAGGACTAACAGTGAGGGCGCCAGTTTCCTGGCAGAGCACGCCAGAGGTGTCGGTATGGACGTGCAGTTGTTCGATGTTCCGAAGAGCACCTTGCACCTGACAACGGTCTGCTCGAGCCCGAGGGTCGGCACCATGGTCGCTGCCAGAGGGCATCTGAAGGAGAGTGACCTGGCTTTCGCAGAGGAGGTCATCTGGATTCCGGAGGAGGAGGGTTACGCGGCCAATACCATCGCCTACGGTGACCGGATAATCATGGCCGAGGGCTACAAAAAAGCGAGGCAGATGATGATGGATGCTGGGTTCTCGATCACATCAATCGACATGACGGAATTCAGAGAAGTGGATGCGAGTTTGACGTGCCTATCTGTGTTTACCGGTTGATTTGTTAGATGGTGTCCCTCCGGGGCTTCATGCACAACGGAGCGAAGTTGACCCTCGGAATAGGGGTGGCGGTGTTTGCAGTTGGCATATTGCTAACATTACTAGGCGCAAGAGGGATAGGTGCCGTAGAGGAATTTTCTGTCGAAGGAGAAGCTATCTGGTCTGGTAATTCAGGAGCCTACGTTAACGAGGAGGATGGTGGATACGGACTATTGATCTTCGTGAGTGACGAAGTTAGGTGTGACGAGTTTACTCTGGAAGTGAGCCAAGAAGGAGACGCCGTGGCAGAGTATGTGGCTGACAGGTGCGTTGAAGACGGGAAGCTCCCCAGTGGCCATTCTGATGACCCAGAGGGATGGCTTCACATGGGAACGATTCGCGAAATTGAGTACGGTGTATCTTACGAGTTCTCAGCGAACGAGGAGTTCTCAGTAGTACCAGAGAGAGTGGTCGTTGAGGTGATTGGGAGTGCCATAGGCGGTATCGTAGCCGGTCTTGGAGGGGGCTCGTGTGCATGCTGTGGCTTGTTCATCTTGTTTATCGGATTGGTCCTGGCACTTACCATGAAGGAAGAGGTCCCGACGAGTTACAAGGTCGGTCCGGATGGGAAGATAATTCTCGACGATTCCGAAGCCGGCAATGTGGCCTCAAGTGGGCCGGGAGAAGGGGCAGTTGACGATGTCGGCACGTGGTACGAGCAGAACTAGAACCATGTATGTTTGAGCCTGGTTTCAGATACCCCTCACCGAATCCATTAACAATGACTCGTAGAGTCATTACACAATGGCTGAGCGGCACGCTAAGAATTCAAGCCAATACGGTTGGGGGAGAATCGCCGTTCTACTGTCCGTGATTTTCATAGTCCAAGTGATCGCCCCCGCAGCTGCATCCGAGGATTCTTTCGATGACATGGGCATCTGCGACGACTCGAATTCGGATGGGATTGGTGGTGTGTGCGACCTCAGGTATGACGCGGACGATCAGACCACGGGCATTACGAGTTGGGTAGAGGGGATGTTTCACTTCAACATGACAAGCCCGACCCAGATCCAGTTCCAGGCTTCATGGGCAATCAGGGAGTGGGACAAGATGGGGATGGAAATCTTCACGTCCGGCGACCTTGCTGAACTTCTGACTTGGGAGAACATCAATGCGGACGATGGTCTGCCTGCAGATGTACTCAGATCCGCATTCGATGAGAGTACTGATCCTGACGACCCCTCCTCTCCGACTATTCAGGATTCTCTTCTTACGGAGATTGACGGTTCCATTAGCGGTTTCCTAGCAAACTGGGGGGGTTCTTCCTCTCCGGACACATCGTGGCAGGATAGGGTCTTTCTACCCGACGATTCAGGGGTCGTTTCTGCAGTTGACTGCATGATGGACCCAACTATGGACAGCAACGGTAACGCCTTCGAGCCTCCCGTCTGCATCTCCACAAACGTCAACATCACCCTCGCGGCTGATACAACCTACGGGCTAGACAACGCAGTCAGCCCAACCAACCTGAACACGGCACTTGAGGGCCTACTTGTTATGGGATCGCAGATTACGACGAATTTCGATGTGAAGGTAGAGCCCGGTCACAAGGGGACGTACTCCATACATCCGCCATCATATGCCACCGTAACCGATGCCTCGGGGTGGGGTTTCAACGAGGAGGTTCCTGAGGACGGAGGGGCTTACTCATCGGGTCTTTGGACGGTTGACAACCGTAACGACCCCAACGGGCTAGCGCCCAACCCCCGAAGCGCCGACCTAGACATGACAATCGGGATGAGAGACAGCAGCACTACCGGCGTAGTGGAGGTCTCCCCCGATGACAAGAGTTTGGATCTCAGAGTTTTGATTGATCTTTCCGACGAGAGCAATGCTTTCGTAGAGGTAGTGGCTGGAATATACCAGATTCAGTCCAGTAGCTTGGATAGTTGGGGCATCTCCGACCTGCTAATGCCTGCAGATAAGGCGAACATCCCAGTTATCACATCCGACGGAATAAGGATGGCTTATCACACAGGGCTTCTATCAGATTTGGATGAGCTGTCCAGCAACATCCCGATATCAGGGATAGGGCAGGCACTCGCCAGCTCCAAGGAGGGTCTGAGCGTGCAGATGGGTGATTTCCAATGGATCCACGTTTCCAGTGCTCCCTTGGATCAAGGAGGTCTGAACTACACACATTCCCCTTCGCAGTGCGTCAGGGGGGTGAATTACTGCATGGAGGGGACGGTTGCCATGGATGACACGTATCCAGTCTACATGAGATCGGGGAGCAACGTATTCCCATTCAGCCTCGCTGACTTGCTGGGTGGAAACCTAGGAGACTCGGGCTTCATGAACTCGGTTTCAGGAGACGACCTGAGCAAGCTCCTCAATTCTGGTCTGGAGTTCTCCACGGTCCTGAGCGACGAGGCCATGGAGACGTTCGTGGGCAGCCTACTTCCTAACGGAATCAGTGCCGATCTGACTATGGAGATAGTGCTTCCTTCATGGGCATCTACTCCACAAGGGGGTGACTCGATCGTATTGAGTTACAGGGCTTCCGGGAGTCACAGCGGAGCCATAGGCCTTGCCGGCTCAGATTCGTTCTACTGGAACCACCCCATTTGCAAGGACACCGTTCCGAGTTCTTGCTTCGATGGAGGGGGCGACACTGTCTGCCCCTCAACCTCGAAAAGTTGCGCTTACCTAGATGTTGATATGGACCTCGGGAAGGTGTCTTTCGCGAGTCTGCCCCTTTCCAAGGGTGTTACAGTGGATTTCGCCCTTTCTGTAGACATAGTCGTTCACAGAATTGCAGTGCCTGACGCTTTGTTCGATTCGCTGAATTCTGAATCCACCAGCATTGGCCTAGACGTTCTCCCTTCAGATCTACTCAGGGCACTGTTGGACATAGGTTCCAGAGGAAACCCTCTCGAGGTGGAGTTCGACCTATGCGATGATCCGGCCAGGTCCTATTGCAAGCAGAAAATGCCCATCTCATCCAGTCAGAGCTCTGGCCTCCCATGGTACGTGGACGAGCTCGAGAAGGACATCAAGTCGCTAATTGACGACAAGGCCAGAGAGTTGACGGAGGAAGAAGGGAATGGATTCGGGAATATCGACATGTCAGGCTTCAGCATCGATATAGAGTTCCCATACGAGATGATCACAGATAACGACGACGTCATCGGGGACGAGCGGGGCATTGTTCTCAGCGTCAATATTCCGAAGGTTAGTGTGACTGCGGGGGTCGATAACTCCTGGGCTGAGTTGATTGGTATACTCAGAGGCGATGGTGGGAGCCTCGACTATGGGCTTGTCACGGAAGATGTATCGATGGTCGCCCTAGCATCTCCATTCGTCACTCCGATGATAGGCGCTATGGATAGTTTGACGGGGGCCCTTTCTACGAGCATGGTCTCCCCGTCCCCAGAAGGGGTTAGGGTCCAGGGCGCTAGCGCCTCCCTACCCACCTCACAACTAGCCAATATAGGTCCTGATTCACTCGGTTTGAGTTTTGCAGGTTCCTACACGATCACAATGCCACTGGGGATGGAATTGGAGAATCTGAGCACACAGGAAGGGAAAATATCCTCGGAAATTAACAATGATTCCCGGCAAGTCATCACATACACAATCAGCCAAGGAATGGGGGACGACGTTGTCAGTTTCACCTTGCTGCTGACTCCGATGTGGGTTATCTCCCAAGTCCAGTTCTACATCATGGGACTGTTGGCCTTCATGCTCTGGAGAGTTAGGCGCAGAATGACAAAGAGGAAGCGGCAGAAGAGGGCGAGGGCACTGGAGGCGTTGGAAGAGATGGCTTCCTCTCCAATCGGTTACATCGCTCCACAGCCAACCGTGGAGGTCCTCCAGGTTACTGACAATGGCATTGTGATCAAGAGAAGGCTGTCGGTTGCCTAGTGGAGATAAAATGCGAGTCGCCCTGATGATTTGCGTAATTCTATCCGCCCCACTAAGCGGATGCCTTGGTGAGTCGGGGAGTTCTCTTTCCGCAGATGATCTTGTGATAGGTCCTGAAACCCTGGTTTCTGGGATTTTCCAAGAGGTTTTGTTAGAGTCTAGTCGTGACATGTCCGTTTACGTACCATATCTGGTTAGGGATCCAGTCACCGGTTTCATTCAGAACTCAACAGTACTCGATATCGAGAGGGGCGGTTCTGTTACCCTCGATTTGCTATCCCCACCAAGGGTCTCGATGCTAGTAATTCTGGTTGGAGAGTCTGGGAGATCCAACTGGCCCGTAAGGGCGGAGTCCGAGTCTTGGGGAACATGGTTGGAGAGGGGCGGTGACGCAGGGGGTGGAGTGATTGGGGTTTCAAGGATGAGCAGCAACGGCTCCTTGGACACGCTCAACAGTACCGATGACCCCGGTGGATTGGTGTTTGTGAAGACCATTCTGACAGAGAGATCTAGCACCACCGGAGTAGAAGCTGGGGGAGTTCACTCTTCGGGCATAGTTCATGGTAAGGAGGTCTACGAGAGACTCTACGAGATCACCGATCCGGCGAACTCTCTCGATCCGTTCGATGGCAAGGAGGGTTATTGGGATAGGTGGGCTGGACAGGGGAACCCAGCCTACGAAGATGCGGCACAGTACCTAATCACAGAGCTCTCTTCCTTTGGTCTGGAGGTCATGTCCCACCGGTACGAGTACACCGACATGTTGGGAAACCAGAATCCGGAAGCTTACAACGTATGCGCCTACAAATGGGGCAGCCTGCACATAGACGAGTGGTTGGTGTTCGGTGCCCACTTCGACGTTGCTCCCCCTGTCAATCTCGTAGCTCTTGACCCCCACGTCACCGGTATGAGGACTTACGGAACGAGAGTTGGTGCATATGACAACTCTGCAGGAACCTCCATGGTACTGGAGACCGCCAGGGCGTTGTCTGAGTTCGAGAGCAGGCGCACCATGGTCTTCTGTCTATGGTCAGGAGAGGAGGGGGGCAAGCGCGGTTCGGACTACTGGACCGACTACTACGTCAAGGAGGACAACCCGGAGGTAGTAGTTACCAACTACATCAACCTGGACATGGCGGGTGTGAACTGGCCTGGGGGTGGAGGAGCCCCTCACGGAGACCCCGACCCACAAATTGACGAGGATGGTTACCCCAAGGACTCTGAGGTCTGGCCTCTACGGGTCTACATAGGCCCCGGTCCGAATCATGATCAACTAGATCAGCCGGGGATGGTCGGCCTGTCCAACTGGATTGGGTCGGACGCGCTGGGTCTAGAGGCCCAGATGGGCACCCTGATGGGTGCGAACTACTCTGCGGAGACCTGGAAGACCGATGTCTGGCTGGACATGGACAGGCCCGAAGTTATCGTCTACGAAGACACCACTGCCAGAAGCGACCACGCTAGCTTCCAGGACAACCTCGGTACCGTGACCGTTGGCTTCGGGGGCCTCGTAGACGGTTACTGGTGCTACCACCAGACCTGCGACACACTGGACGAGATAGAGCAGTGGATGGATACCACTGG
>CAZPNT010000010.1:0-14765 GCA_964588055.1 uncultured Candidatus Poseidoniales archaeon
CCTAGTTTCAACCTCGCTTGTGCTCTGGCTTTTTTATGGAATTATAATTGGTTCAGTAGCCATGGTAATGGCTAATTTGGCAGCATTAAGCTGCATCATAGCGATCATTGTAGGCGTCATCAGACTACGCAGGTGAGGTGGCTGCTGGTGCGAACACCGGGAGTTGAACCCGGGTTAGCAGGTTGGGAACCTGCTGTCATAACCACTAGACCATGTCCGCTTCATTCTAGGGAGGGAGTATTGGTAATTGAGAGGCTCGGGGAGTTCCGAAATCTGGATTTCCACTAGACCAGTCGCCGAAGTGCTTCCATCGATGAGTCTGCTTCTCCCAAGGATTCCAAGCAAGCATCGACCTTTCCCTGAGAAAGGGACTTCTCGGCGCCAGAAAGAGACCCCTCGGTAGAAATCCTATCTTCGTTTTCGGGACCAAATCCAGAGGAGTCGAGTCTTTTCCTAAGTTTGCTCCAGTCTTCCAGTAGGAAGTCCAGCATCTCTCTAGCCTCCTCTATCCTCGAAGAAAGGTCATCTAGTTCTGCAGTTAGGATGTTCAAATTCTCGGACGCCTCTATCCATTTTCCTGCATCTGCAAGCGACTTTGCCTCATCCAGTCTTCTCGCCCACTCAGAAGCCGCCTCCCCCTCTGGGAAACTGTCCTCGATACTCTTCACCTGCCTCAAGGCCCTCTGTACAGTTGTTTTTGCATCGGATTCCTTTCGGATTAATCGTGTCACTCCTTCTGCCAGCCCTATTGCAAGTGAGGCGTTCCCAGAATCCAACGCCTCATTGGCATCATCTAACCTCTTGCTCAGTTCATCTATCGAGCCAGAGTCGGATGAGGAGAGCTCACTATTTGCCTCATCGATAGAATTTCTTGCTCTGGACATCAGATCTTCGACATCACCCATCTGGGATGGGATCTCAGAAACAATTGCCAAAGCATACTGAGGGTCCTCGTCTTCCATGGCCTTCTTTGCATCCTCGAGCGTAGAGCGAAGACCTTGGACTAAATGGCCCTCGCTTCCAGATATCGCCTTCTCCGCCTCTTGAATCGCTTCTCTGGCAGTCTGCCAATTAGCCTCAATCATATCCGCCTTGGACTTGGCTTCTCTGAATCTGCTTTCAGAAACCCTAAGTGAGCCGTTTTCTAGTTCAGATATCGCGTTTTCGAATATCTCCCTTGGTCGCCCTGGGGAACCCGTGACCTCCTCGGCTCGATTTATAGCGATTTCAGACTGCTCCTTGAGTTCTTCAACGTCAGAAACGAATGTCACGATCCTTGCTGCCTCTCTTTCTGCCTCCGAAATCAGTTCTGTGCCCCTTTCAGGATTCTTCCATCCTTCCTCCCTAGCCATCTTTAGTAGAGAGTTTGGTTGCTGCATCAGGGTGGTTCCTGACTGCAAATTAATGATGCTTCGCTCTGCGGTCTTAAGTCGTTCAGAGAAAGCTTGTCTTTCCTCCTCTAACCCGTCTTTTGAGAGCAAAAGGGGGACTGTAGTAAAGGAAGCAGCAATCGCCATTAGCATTAGGGATGTCTGGTTTGAGTCGAGCACAATTGGAATTGCAAGGCCGAAGCCAATTGTTGTAATCAGGCCCCTCCATCTCCTGGATCTTACATCCGAGTGTAGCACGCTTCTAGAAGTAGAGTATAGGATTGCAGACACAAATGCCAGGATGATTACTCCAGCAGTGTGTCCTTCATTCCGGTTTACCTCTGCTATTGCCAGTAGGGGTGGCCAAGCAACACAGCATGCAGTAGAGGCTCGCATCCTTTCCATCGGACCGAACTCCACCAGGTCCTGAAGAAGAAGGGCGGAGGAGAATAGGATTACAACCGGGACGTACCTATACAGCGAAGACGACCCAGTTCCAAAAGACGAGAAGAGCCACCAAGCCCCGAATGAGATGAGTAGGAACTGGAAAATCATCGATGCCCTGACTACCCGTCTACGATGTTTCGCGGCTACACGGGCTGGGTAGTCTGGAAGCATCACCATGAGTCCCGAAGACAAAGGGGGGGTCAATATGTATACGGTTCCAAGTTCATGAAGAATACCCGGTTATTGTGACTCCCTGAAACGTGTGACGAAAAATACCGATAATGCGATGACGGCAACGAGAATCATGAGGGCGGAGTCACTTTCTTGGTCTTGGAGTGTTACATCCATAGGAATGTCGCCATATGTTCCTGCTGAAGCGCTATCCCAGTTCAGGTATAGTTCCTCGACGGTGTTGTTTTCTATCTCGAACTGGAATTCTATCGTTGCTTGTCCGGGTCCCGATTCTAACGAGGCTGCAAATGGCTGTTCAGTCCATCTTCCGCAGATGTCTGATAGGCATACTCGAGCAAAGGCCGGATCCGATCCATCATTTTGTACGAGCACCGTCAGAACCACCATGCTGCCAACCTTAGCATCTTCAGAAAGTGTCGATTCGAGCACTCGTATGTGAGCCCCGCTCATTGGCTCAACAGTGATTGAGATTGGCTCTTCCCTAGTGTTTCCCTTGGAGTCAGTTGCCTTCACGGTGATATCGTGAGACCCCCGAGTCATAGGGGGCAGAGAAATTTGGTCAAAGACTGACCACTCGGGCCCGCTTTGGAAAAACTCTTCACCATCAATCCAGACTGACCATGAGACGTTTCCGATTGGGTCCAAGTCATCGAATGAGTGAGAGAGATTCAGTTTCACTTCGTCGTTTTCATGTATCTTGTCGTCATGCTCAATCTCGATTCCGTTAGAGAATAATCTTGGAATTACTGTGGGCGGGTTTGCATCCAGAACACGGAGTGTCCACTCTGCCGATACTGTGTTGCCTGCATCGTCGGTAACCACTAGGGCGATGCTGATTTCGGACGGTTTACTCTCCGAGTGCCTCTGTTCTATTCCCAAATCAGCACCATTGATTCCCGATCCCTGATTGGCTGTGAATTCGAATGTTTGCTGGTTTACTCCTGTCTGTCTCCAACCCTCTGAGACATTTGTGTACAACTCTAGCAAGACTGGCAGAGATGAGTCGTCAGATGCGTTGACTTCGAAACTTATCACACTTCCAGCCGGTGCTAGAATGGGGGTTAGGCTTCCATTTTCAATCACTTCCCCCTCATTCCCATCAATGGAAAACTTCCCGTTCCAGACTGGTGGCCTGCCATCAACGGTGGGGTTATCGTTCCAATGGGAGGTTTCTCCATGGAAGTCGAAGCATGTTGCATTCATGCTCATCACATCTCCGTGAGAGAAGCCGAAGTCACTGGGTTTAACTGAAATCCACTTGTTCTGGAATGAGTGAATGATTGAACCTTCCTTGCTAATTGTCCACTCTATTAGTGGAACTTCAAGGGAGCTGTCCGTGCAGGTTGCTGAGAATGAAGAATGCTGATGAAGTGATACAGTAGAGGAAGTGGGGGGGAACCTTGCTGCGGAAATTATCGGAGGCACGTTCCTGTCAATCGTAATCCTGATGTCATGTGCAACTGGAGCCTGTGATCGGTTAACCACGAATGCACCGGGGCTTCCCGATATTATCTCTGACATGGGGCTATACTTGAACTCCCAATCTTCCGGCAGCTCAACCCTTAGTGGGACTTCCTCAATCAAGGCACCAACCCTTGGGAGGTCAATCAGTCGCAGAGTCCTGCCATCGGAAGCACCGGTCAGGTTTCCAGTCTCTGTCCACCCCCATTTGCCTCCAGTTCTATTCGTTGGGCCGATTTCCGGGGGATTTACCGATACGCCAATGGATCCAACTACGGACATTGCCGAGTAGTCGAATGCGCAACAACCACTCGAAAACGAGTCGGTCCAGTTCCTCGAAGAAGCCACCAATTCGGAGAATGCGTGCCCCTCTGATTCGTCCAACCAACCATCCGAGTTGCCAAGGTTCTGATCTATCTGATCCAAAAGGCCGATGGACCTATTCTCAAGAAGATCCGTGCCATAGCTCTCGAGAACAGATACCTGTGCAAACCAAGTGGCGTTAACTTGTGAGCTTGGTGAGATTGAATCAGTGAAGTTCAGAAAGGATTGGCCAGCAATTGTCTGGTTGCTAGTCGGTTCGGAGAAATTTGGGGCCGGTGCTTGTTCCCGCAGTGAGTCGTTTGAAACGGAAATCTGAGAGAAGGCGAGTAGGGTGGAAGCGAAGAGGATTGCTAGTAACTCAGTTTTTCTTTTGTCGAAGGCCATCCTTGCACCCCAATCAAGTTCCGAAGATTATTCTGGAACCTGAGAAGTCAATTTCCAAGGGGAACATCCGATGATTGGCACCTAATTCCTTTTGGAGAAGGCCTCTGAGTTCCCTATTGCCGTAGACCAGGAGGAAGCCTCCGTTCCCGGCTCCAAGAAGCTTGGCCCCTATTGCACCCGAAGATATCGCCCTCTCGTACAGTTCATCGATATGTGAGTTGGTTACCATCGAAGAGACGCCCCTCTTCGAAATCCATGTTTCATTTAGGATGGCTCCAAGGGAGGCGAGGTCGCCATTATCCAGATGGGATGCGGCCTCGTCCGCATGTTTCCTAATCTCCCTCATCCTACTACTCTTATCCGACTCGTCCTCCGATTCCTCAGATAGGACCTTGCTGGCACTCCTGGTCATTCCTGTGAAAACAAGTGTGAAATTCTCAGAGATTGTCGCGGATAGTTGGTCCGAAACCTCGATCTGCTCGACGTGGACTCCGGTTTCCCCGAACCTGATTGAGTTGACTCCTCCGAAAGAGGCGGCGTACTGGTCCTGACGGCCAATAGGCGCACCCAGAGTGTCTATCTCGATCTCACAAGCCTCTTCCGCGAGCTGTTCCTTGGATACCTGCCTTCCTTGGAATGCATGCATCGCGTTTAGGAGCCCTACAGTAACCGATGAGGAGGACCCGAGCCCGGTTCCTTGTCCTGGAATGTCTGCAATAGTAGTAATCTCGACTCCGGATTCTATTCCAGTAAGTCTCAGAGCCTCCCTGACTAGGCCATGTTGAATGTTATCGAGTGAGTCTACATCCTCCATTGATGAGTATGAGATTCGAATCCTATCATCGAATCTCCTGTTTATGGTGACATACACGAATCTGGACAGTGCAGCTGAAACTACCCTGCCACCAGTTGGTTCTGACATCGAGAAGTCGTCAATATCCGTTCCACCCCCGCAGAACGATACTCTGAGTGGGGTTCGGCTGATTATCATCGAAACTTCGGGGCAGAGTGTCACTCATCAAGACGCCGGTTTGGGGAAATTGGCGTTTTTTTGCAATGACAAGGCATATGAGAGGGTTGCTTGCGCGAGAGTCAGAGAGCAATGGGCGACATAGTAAGTATGGACGACCTAACCAACGAAGATATCGTTGCCGTTCTGAACGATGCTGAGAGGCTAGTACCAGTTGCCAGAGGCGATGTTTTCCTTCCCCTCCTGCAGGGCAAGGTCCTGGCAAACATGTTCTTCGAGAACTCAACCAGGACTAGGATGTCATTCGAGACGGCGATGAAGAGGCTGGGCGGGTCGGTCTTGAACTTCAGTTCTATTGGGACTTCAGTAGCAAAGGGAGAGACGCTGTATGACACCATGCAGATGATAGACGGATATGCGGACGTAGCAGCCATCAGGCATCCAAGGCAGGGTGCAGCTCAATATAGCGCAGACGCCGTTGAAATTCCGATTCTGAATGCTGGTGACGGTGCAGGCAACCACCCCACTCAGACTATTCTTGACCTATTCACAATCAGACAGGCCCATGGGACTCTAGAAGGACTGAATGTGGTCCTAGTGGGGGATTTGAGGTATGGTAGAACCGTTCACAGCCTCTCTCATGCACTGGTGAGGTTTGGTGCCAAACTTACTCTGGTCTCACCATCAACACTGAAGATGCCAGTTGAGATCGTGACGGACCTGAGGGAACACGGTTCAGAAATCGTAGAGACAGATTCATTGGGAGATCAAATCGGAGAGGCAGACGTAATCTACGTAACTAGAATCCAGAAGGAGAGGTTCCCTGACGAAGACGAGTATGCCAAGTTGGCTGGGATATACAAAATCAAGGGAGCTGATCTGTCTGGTGCCAAGAAGGGAATGATAGTCATGCACCCTCTCCCAAGGGTGGACGAGATAGATCCCAGCGTGGACTCCACCGAGTTCGCCAGATACTTCGAGCAGGCTTTCAATGGCGTACCCACGAGGATGGCCCTGCTGTGCAGGAGCCTAGGGGTAGACATTCCTAAGAAGGTGAAGAAATGAGCGAGATGAGGAGAGTCACTGCTATCCGAAACGGCACAGTAGTAGATCACATCCCCTCTGGAAATGCTATGCAGGTAATAAGAATCCTCAGGATAGACACGGACAGGGCCACCCCAGTATCTCTGGTGATGAACGTTCCCAGCGACAAACTTGGCAGGAAGGACGTGCTCAAGATAGAGGACAGAGAGCTCGACCAGGAGGATCTAGATAGGCTTGCACTAATCGCACCTTCTGCCAGCATAGCGATAATCAGGAATCACGCGGTAGCTGAGAAGATGAGGGTCGAACTGGCCGATGACCTCGTAAACATAGCCAGGTGCTCCTTCTGGAACTGCATCACGAAGAACGACCGTGAGCCTCTACCACAGAGGATGAGAGTGACATCGAGAGACCCTCTGGCCGTCAGGTGCTATTACTGCGGACGTGGGCAGGAAATAGATGAGTTGGTAGAGAACATCATCTAATTGAAGAGTGTTTCTAGGCATTTAGATAGTCATGAAGACTCAATAATCCAATTCCTCATCGTGCAGGATTGGCAGACCTGTCGACTGGTTATCTCTCCGCACTCAATGCATTTGTTTACCTCTTGAGTCGAGTCGGGATTTGCCATTGAGTGAATTTCCCTGATTCTGTCGAGTGAGTGAAGCAGTCCGTGTCTTGCTCCAGGGGTCAGTGACTCCAGGCTAGCCACTACTGCCCTGCTCTGCTGACGCAATGCCCCTGTTGCATGGGGGCAATCTCCGTGGTGTATGGGGAGGCCTGCAAACAACGCGTGAGCGTGAATCTCCTGTTCAGGAACCCATCGTAATGGGACTATCCTAGGGACCAATCCGTCGATTTTGGAATTGGTGTGGGGAGCTAGTCTGACAGACCTCTCAATCTCCCCCTTCTGGAGGTTCATCAGAATGGACTGGGCCATGTCGTCTAGATTGTGCCCCAGTGCCATGACATCAGCACCAACTCTGTCAGCCAGTGCATTAAGCCCCTGCCTTCGAAAAACACCACAGTAAGAGCATGGCATGAGCCCCTTTGCCTCGGCATTCCTCTCACCCATAGAGGGCATCATATTGACAACCTCGTCCATTCTTCCGTATCCCATCTCCTCGTAACTCATCGTCTCGAAACGCAGAGAAAGAGAATCGGCGAGTTGTCTTGCGAATTCCATGGATGGAGCGCGATATCCATCTATCCCCTCGTCAACACAACCAGCAACCAATTCCACGTCCCTTCGACGTCCGATTATGTCAGCCATCAAGGAGAGCAGGACCGCTGAGTCCTTCCCTCCCGAAACGGCTACGAGAATCAAAAAAGGTGAGCCGTCCTCCCTAGTCGCGTTCTTTGGAAGATCCAGTTGGAGTCTGAGTTCTCGAGAGGTCCTCTTTCGAATTGAAGAGGAAAGGTGCCTCCCACACAGGTGTTGCCCGCTGTACTCCTGGAAGACAATGGCATCGGAGCGGCATCTGCTGCAAGTCTGAACCTCAATGGCTCCAGCCATGGGGCATCGTCACGTAGCATAGGCTTCAACCCATCCTCCGGTGATTTGATTCGTTGACTATCCACCCGAAGGACATGGAGGACTCTGAAATACTGCCTGAGAGGAGCGAGGTCGGCGACAAGAGTTTCTCACCCATGATTGACAGGTTTTCCTTGGTGCTCCTGTCCGTCCTGGGAATTCTGGCCTTTCCAGCAATAGAAGAGTCAATTGAGCCGTCTCTGGGTGAGATCTCTGGCTTGGTGACTGTCTGTGGACTCGTGACCGTGATTCCTCTAATCGCGACCTCGATAGGGAAGATGTACGTCAGAATTAGGGCCTAGTCCGAACGCAGCCTCGAGATTCCCGATTCGACGTATCCTGAAACAATCTGCCATGGGACCACGAACCTCAGTCCGGCGACAGCGATGATGAAGAGGCCGGCTGAGATTACCTTGCCGTATGTCATCTGCAACTCCAGTGACTCCTTAACCTGCCCTGTCCACTGGGTCCCCTCCAGAATCCCGACGATTGATATCATCAGGTCATCGAATGCCAACGCAAGAGCCGTGGTTACTCCCACTAGCGAGATTATTACTAGTATCTGTATGAGGTGCGAGTTGACCACGTTGTTGAATTGCCTGATGTACTCGGGATCCCTCTTGGACTCCTCGGGTAGCGAGGCTGCGTATTCCATGTGGGAGATGGCAGCTGTACCGGACTCCATGAATAGAAGCATCAGTATTGCGATTCCAAGTAGGGTGCTTGCCAGGGGCGAGACCAAGCCCCCGAACATAGAGCCCTCCCCTATCTGAGTTGGAAGCGCACGAAGCCCGACGTCGACCTCCGAGACTATGGGTTCGAAAGTCAGGACTGCATGGAAGGCGATTACGATGATGTAGTAGCCTACCACCCAAGTGATCGACCTCTTTGACAGGCCCCATATCCCGATTAGTCCGACCAATATTGGAGCGAAAACAATCCCCAGGAACACTAGTTCTCCCATCAGACCCAATGGGTGGAAGAGCTCCCCTATGTGATTCATTGAGTCGTTGCTGTTCCAGGGGAAGTGCAAACCATGCGAGAAGGTTGCTAAAATCCAGGAGAGTAGGAACGGGAGTATGACCCAAGCCCCCAGCAAGGCTGCAGCGGCCTGCTTGATCCTGTTCTGCAGCTCCTGTGAGGATGACCAGAAGCGCTCGATTGCGAATGTAGCGAATACGCACATAACTAGGGGGCCGATCATGGACATAGTGCCCGTCTGGCCTACTCCGAGCAGAATGTCCGGAATAAGCAGCCCGTTGGCGTTTTCCATCCACATTAGCCCTCTTGTGTGCTCGTACGAGGGGCACCAAGTGTCCGCGTTGTTGTTCATGATGAACTCCTCGCTGCAAGGACCGTATATCTCGCTCATCCTCTTTAGCAAAAGCAAGAGCGAGACAGTTGACGCTATCTGCAGTACTAAAATCTGCCATTTTCTCCTTAGAACCGGAATGTGCAGGGTCTCCGTAATCTCGTCCTTCTTCTCACTCAATTCCAATTTCTCACCCCCTCGACTGCATCAGAGCCTGTGACAGTTCCACATCGGGCATCCAGTCCACTACCTTCGCACCATATCCTGAGACGGCTGTCAACCGATTCTGCCTCTCTAGCTTGAGGACTTCGTACGCCATTCTGGGAATCCTACTTACTAGCCTCTCTAAATCGACGCTGCTAGGTGATAGGATGATGACTTCGTGACCATTTCCGGAAAGGTTCCTTATTGCGGGCAGAGTAGTCCCGTCTCCCTCTAGACTGCTGATGATGAAAACTGGAGAGCCGCGGCTGATTCTTGGAGCGAGGGAATTTGTAACTGCCTGAAGAGGCATAGAGCCGGATGGAGATACAGAAGCTAGGCGGCTGAGAACCTTGTACTGCTGCTTGTCCCCGGTGTCTGGAGGTAGGTAGTCCATCCTGCTACCGTAGGTCACCATGGCAACAGAGTCCTTCCTCTTCAGGAAATGGCTGGCAAGTGAGGCGGCTGCGGATGCACCCATCTCCAGGGGGTTCTTCAGCACGGTCCCAATCCTGCTGACCTCTCTGGTATCTAGTATCACGAAGACATCGGTAACTGCGTCCCTTGTCTTCTGGTTTACCATCATCTCACCGGTCCTTGCAAATGCCTTCCAGTTGATTGAGCGTATGGGATCGGTGGAGAGGTACTCCCTCAGCGAGTAGAATTCCATTCCCGGCCCGGGAGTCCTAAGTGTGGTTGCTCCGGTGTACATCTTCGGGACGTCTGCTCTCAGCATTGCATCCTCCACGTCCCTAACCTGTGGGAAGACCGTGATGTCACACAAATCCTCAATCTTCGACTCGTTCACAAACAACCCAAATGCGTTACGGTGCCTTACTGAAATTGGCCCTATCGAGAAATGGCCTCTCAGAGGACACCTCAACATGTAATCTAGTTTGGTGGACTGTCCGGGACCTAGGTTAATCCTAATCTGGTTGATTCCTCTTCTAATCTTCATCTCATGAGGTACGTTATCGAACACCTCTAGGAGCTGGGTTCTCCTGTAAGACTTATTTGTGATAGTTAGTGAAACCTCGATTAGATCGCCCTTGTAGACATTAGAGTGTGGTACGAAACGCGTGATCTCAAGATTTGACTGGCCGACAATCCATCCGTTTAACGAGATGAATGCGATGAATGTCAGTCCGATTATCATCATCTGGAAGTTGGAAATCATCATTCCGACCAAGATGAGGCTCACACCCCCGGCTAGCATTATTGCTGCTTTCCTAGTCCACAACTTTGGTCACACCTCCCGATTCTCCCCATTGTTTGATTCTCCTAACAATACCAACCAGTTCATCTGCTCTGTAGTTCCTCTCCTCAAAGAGGAAGCGAACTAGAACTGGGTCGCGAATCATTCCCTGTAATTCTGATGCGGGCATTGCATCGAACTCCTCCCTGGTCAGAGCGTTGAGATTCCTGACACGAGTGAGTAGGACCTGGCGAATCTTCTCTGGTCGCTGGTAGTACTTGTATCTCTCAGCATCCCCGAATCCGTAGTAAACCACTCTGAAAACGTGCCTCCAGTCCTCGGGATCCTCCTTCCTAATCAGTACTGCCTCGAGCAGAATAAACAGGAATAGGAACAGAATCAGCATGGCCATCCAGTCATTTGTGAAGTAGATTAGCAAATAGTAGACCAAGTTGTAGGTATCGCCGAATATGGTTGGCTGTTGGTGCCTGCTCTCGTCGAAAATCACCAAGGCATGTTCTCCTGGAGAAGTTCCGTTGTCGTTCAGGATAAGGGCCTCTGCCACTACATCCAGAATCCACTTCCTGTTGTCGTTTTCCGGAACCATTCCAGAGTATATCGAGGTGAAATCGGGGTCATACAAGGAATTGATCAGAACTGATCCATCCGAGATGAAGTGGACCCTTCCGGTCTCAGAACCTCGACATAGGATAGCCTCGCAATACCTGACGTAAACTGGAAACGGTCCCTGCTCATCTCCAGCTAGTCCAAACGCAGCAAACGAGCCTACCGAGTAGTTGCCGTCTCCATTGTTGTCTATCCATGAGTCCTGGGTGGTTTTCGAGATAACGTACCTTCTCTCGGCGGGATTGTAAGAGGTAGACTTCTCGAATGCCGATGGAGTGTTGGTGAGAATGCTGTAGTCCTGGGACCAGTCCCATCTAGGCTGATTTGTTGCAGGATCGGTGCCCTGGAATCTGTGAGCGCAAAGTCCAGAATCCCGGATTGTGACGAATGGAGCTCCTATTTCCGGATTACTGGGATCTTCATCCAGGACATCCACCACTCCATCCCCATCTACATCTCTGATGCATGGGTTTACGATGGTCTGACTTCCTTGGGAAGACGTGAAGTTGAATGCAGAAGTGGCATTTACCCATACGAAATCGGAGCCAAGGTCATTGTCATAGCTATAGTCAGCATACAATCGATGGTTTGTGAACTCAAGACCGAACTCAGAGGCTAGATTGCTAGAATATCCAAAGTCGTCCATGAGAATTAGCGTACCCCCCCTTGAAACGAATTCCCGAATGGCCACGATCTCTGATGAAGTGTATCCGTCTCCCTCGGAAAACTGCACCAAGTCGTCTCCACCAGTGAAACGGGGAAGAGAGATTGTGTCCCTCTCAACTCCCGAGATAACGAAAATGGTTTGCTCGGGATGATCTATGTCGCTCAGAAGTAGGGGGCTGGAAACTAGTGCTGTTGTCTCCACTCCCTTGTTGTTCAGTTCCTCACGGAATGATCCGAGATCGTTCCACTCGTCCCCATATGCCGATTGTTGGGTCTGCCCAGGGACAACATATGTGATTGCAATTGAGAGGACAAGAAGGATGAGGACTGACCAGAAAGAAATTTGCAGAGCCATCCTCTTATTTCGCCTAGTATTGAGGATTCTGCTGAGCTTTCTCAAATCTACCATCCACTGGCCCCCATCAACTACAAGCCATTGAGCCTGAAGAACGTTTTATGACCGTTATGTGACCCTGAACGAAACTGCATCTACTTATCTGGAGAGTTCTACCACGTTGCCTACGCTAGCAACTTCCTCTACAGGGACCACTAGAAGTCCGTCAGTTGTTGGCCATGGAAGCTCTGTCGGATCGATTCCCTGCTCGGTCACGACCAGGATTGCAACAATATCTCCGGTATCGACATCAACCGTGAAGTCCGCGAGATGGCCAAGTAGGTCACCTGCAGAATCAACTACTTGTCTAGTCATGATCTCCTGAGTGAACGTGGTCTTCATGAAATTCCTCAAATTAATTCAATTCCCGAGATAGTTCCGGATGAGCGCTTCACTGACTCGAGGCCGCTGGTGAGTGTCTCCTCCAACTTTGAGTAGTATTGCATCATCTCATCATTCACTGTTGGCCTGACTCTCTCGACTGCGGTTTCAAAGTGCTTCTTCGTTACTGTCTTTTTCTCATCCCTCATTGCAATTAGGGCTGCCTCTCTGCAAACTGCCTCTATGTCAGCACCGGTGTAATTCTCCATGCTAGCAGCCAGATCGTCTATCTTGAACTTCCCGAGGGGCATGTCCTTTGTGTGGATCTTTAGGATTGCCGATCTAGAGTCTCTATCGGGTGGGGGGATGTGGAGGACTCGTTCGAATCGTCCACTGCGCATCAGAGCGGGATCAATCATCTCAGGACGGTTTGTGGCCGCAACCACGATTACTCCCTCCATTCCCTCTACTCCATCTAGGCTGCTAAGAAGTTGGTTCACAACTCTGTTCATGACGTCCGATCCCTCTCCTGAGTGGCTCCTCCTCATTCCAGCAATGCTCTCGAACTCGTCTAGGAAAACGATCGAAGGGCTGGATTGCTTCGCTTTCTTGAAAACCTCTCTCACTGCTTTCTCAGACTCTCCTACCCACTTGGAAATTAGCTCTGGACCTTTGATAGAGATGAAGTTGGCCTTTGCCTCGTTCGCTATAGCCTTGGCAATCAGGGTCTTTCCTGTACCAGGTGCTCCGAACAGCATTATCCCTCTGGGCGGAGTTATTCCGAAATGTTCGAACTTCTCCGGCATATTCAGTGGCCATTCCACGCTCTCCTTCAGTCGTTCCTTGACGTCTTCAAGTCCTCCCACCTCATCCCAAGTAACTTCAGGCACCTGAACGTAGATCTCCCTTAGCGCGCTTGGTTCAATCTCTCTTACGGCCTCTTGGAAGTCAGACATTCTGACCTCCATCTTCTCAATGACCTCAGGAGCTATCTCTTCCTCATCCAAGTCTATCTCCGGGAGATAGCGTCGGAGAGCCTTCATTGCTGCTTCCCTTACCAAGGCTGAGATGTCGGCTCCGACAAAGCCGTGTGTGTGGTCAAGTAGCCAATCCAGATTGTAGTCATCACTGATTGGCATATCCCTTGTGTGAATCTCTAGGATCTCCCCTCTGCCTACCTTGTCTGGGACTCCAATCTCCAATTCTCGATCGAATCTGCCCGGCCTCCTCAGGGCCTGGTCAATGGCATCCCTTCTGTTTGTAGCACCTATAACAACGACATTGTCTCGACCGCCCATTCCATCTAGAAGAGTCAAGAGTTGCGCTACGACTCTCCTTTCTACTTCGCCGGTAACATCCTCTCTCTTTGGAGCGATGCTATCGAGTTCGTCGATGAAGATTATTGCTGGAGCATTAGCAGCCGCCTCGTCGAAAATCTCACGGAGTTGTTTCTCACTCTCACCGTAGTACTTCGAGATTATCTCTGGACCATTTATTGAGGTGAAGTGGGCCTTTGTCTCGGATGCTACGGCCTTAGCTATCAGGGTCTTTCCAGTTCCGGGAGGGCCATGCAGAAGAACTCCTCGGGGAGGGTCGATGCCAAGTCTTCGAAATAGAATCGGATGCTTGAGAGGGAGTTCTATCATCTCCCTAACCTTCTGAAGCTGGTTCCCAATCCCTCCAATATCCTCGTAGGAGATGGTCTGGACCAAGTTCTCCTCCTCTTGATCAATCGCATCTTCCTTGATTACTATCTCAGTGTCGGGTAAAACCTGGACTATTCCCTTCGGACTAGTTTGCACGATTGCAAACGGTAATGCCTCTGCGAATAGGGTCATTCCTGGAATGAATATTCTATCCCCTGCAACTACTGGTCTCTTGTTCAGGCCTCGTCTAGCGAATCCCTCAATTCCTGGGCCGAATCTAACTTTCTGTTGCTTCGCCATCACTGGACTCAGAACCAGCTTGGTGCAAGGCTCTACCTCCACTTTGCGAATCTCGGCCCTGTCTCCTAGGCTTACACCGGAGTTTTTCCTAATTATCCCATCAATACGAATTACCCCTAGGTTTGCATCTTCTGGCCTACATCTCCACACTATCGCCGCAGTCTTTCTCTCTCCTTCAATCTCGACAATATCTCCCGGTTTGAGATTCAGGTCATTGTCGAATGGGACCCTAGCTCGGCCGTGACCCACGTCACTTGGTATCGCTTTCGCGACTCTCAAAGTTAGTGAATCTGATGAGTCTGCTGACATTTCTTACTACCTGCCACCACTTCTCGTGCGTCGGGGGTTGTTAAACCCTGCAATCTTGGATTCTCCAC
>CAZPNT010000011.1:0-14395 GCA_964588055.1 uncultured Candidatus Poseidoniales archaeon
GGATGCCCCCATGTCGATGGCGAGGGCCGGGGTAACCAGTACGAAGGGGAGGAATGCGTATGGGGAGCAGGAGATGATGGCCCGGAGCTCGTTCCTGGTGTTTTGCTGCTCCTTGTCGTGGTCCTCCAGCATGGCCATAGTTCCAATCCTGGCCTTCTTCCTGTCGTCATGGATGGCTTGGAGCTCGCTCGAGGAGAGCCATGCGACTAGGCCCGCGTAAGAGATTGAGGCTAATGCGCACAGCAAGGTGAGCAACGAGTGGAAGCCGGTTAGTGATAGGGCCCCGAATCCCATGGCTGCCACGTAGGAGGATGCGTGGAGGCGGCTCTCGGCCTCGTCCATTCCCTGTCTGAGGAGCGAGACTGCAAATAGAAGGATAGCCAGTGCGATTAGGGCTGCGGACGGGAAGCCGACTCCGGATACCTCGACTGTTGGGGTCGACCATGAGTCTATGGACAGGTCAGCGGTCAAGACGTCGTTTTCCACCACGTTGCCGAAGATGCCTCCGTACTGCAGAATTGCCGACGGATAGGAAATTGTTGCCGTGCAAGTCATCTTCTCGGAAGATTCGTACCAGGGGATGGGATTGAGTTTCACTGCCCATGAGGCGTTGAAAGACGCTCCCGCTTCTAGAGGCGGTACGGGGTATGATGCGAACATATTCACCACATCTGCATAGGGTGTGGAGTCGCATTCTAGGTTCAGTTGCACCTGTGTTGGCATGTTGGCGTATCCCGCATTTGTTACCTTGACATCGATCCAAGTGGCCTCCCCCTCTACTCCTTCCCCCCTGAATGAGATGCTCTCGACGAGCGGGTCCGTGGATTCTGACATCCTTATCTTGACTACCAAGTCTGTCGAGTACGTAGCGCTGGGATTCTCCTCCGGATGTCGGAGTTGCAGGTAGATGTCCCACCCGTCTCCTGCGGCACGCCCGCCCTCTAGCTTGTCCGGGATTATCACCTGGAGTACTATGGTGCCTCCATGGTCACTGTCTAGCTCCCCTCCCTGGTATGGGGTGGTTGCGTCTAGCTCCCATTCGGTGTTGCAGGTCGAAAGCGTCTCAGAGGTGGCTAAGATCCCCTCTCCTTTGTCAGCCAGTACGCACCTTGCGAGTCCGGTGGAAGTATCGTGGTCGATGTACATGGTCCATTCCACTGGATTTTCAGGGTCATTGTAGTTTTGTGATGGGACGAGTCTGTATGGCATGTCAGCAGATGCGTCGTACAACGGGTCTCTATCGCCGTTCATGGCCAAGGTGTAGGACCTTGGGTCGAATGAGGTGACGCCTTGGTTGATGTCCGCCCATGGAATCTCTATCTGTCGGCAGTTCGAATTGTCGTTGTTTTCGCATTGGTACTCTCCCGGTGCATCCTGGCTCAGTGAATATACGTCATCCGTCTGGGCTCTGACAACTACGATCTGGAAGGAGTTTTGCTGGGTTTCCATGTCCTCGTTAAGGGGGACGCGTTTCAGGATGAAGGTTCCAGTCTCGCCCTTCCAGGTATCGTTATGATACATTCCGAATACGAAAGTGATAGCGCTGGTCTGTCCTACGTCGAGAGATAGGGTTGTAGATCCGAGGGTGTTTTGGACGACGAATCTTTCCATTTCTAGGTCCGTATCCCAGGTTTCCCACTGTAACGTGAGGTCGATTGGGGCGTTCCCCTTGTTCTCCATAACGAAGTCGATTGACCTGTCTACTCCGGGGACGATTGCTATCCTCTCTGGGGACTCGATGAGATCCACATCGAAGACCGGGAGGACCTTGATTTGGAGTGTCTCGGTTCCGGCGGGAACCCCTCCACCCATACCTTTCCTCTCGGAAAGCGGGACGGGCTGGGCTATTCCGTCGACGATTTTGGTTGAGGGCCATGTCGGGAAGGGGTCGGTGATGTTCACTGCCCTCATTGTGAGGTTGTGGATGACGTCAGCAACGAGAATCTGGTCCCCTTCTAGGAGATCGGGAAGGGTGATGCTGAGGAGGACGCTATGGGTCTCCCCCATCTCAATGGAGAATTCGGAGTCGTTTACAGAGTAAGACCAGTTGGTCATCCCCTCGGGGAAGGTTACTGTAAGGTTCAGTGTCTCCATGAGGTTGCCCTTGTTGTTCATCAGTACCTCCAGGTCCAGAGTGTTCCCCGGAGCTACTTCCCACAGTGTCGGGAGGATGAAGTCTATCCAATGCTCAGGGGCTACTTGCACCAACCATTCGCTGGTAGAGAGCAAATCTCCTTCGTTGGATGCAGTTAGGTTGAATCTCTGACCGATGTCGGCCCTCGCCTCTCCTCCCGCAGTGGCATATATCCTGACGATTCCCTGTGATCCGGCCGGCACCATTAGGGCCGTTTGATTCTGGCATTCCCCATCTTCATTGAAGCAGACTTCGATCTTGTCGGTGTCAAAGTTTTCGAGGGAGAGGTCGAAGGTTGTGTTCTTGTTTCCGGTGTTGTTTAGCAGGACAATCAAGGTTTTCTGGCCCACTCTGCTGCCCTCTACGGGAGAGGGTGTGATTACAGCGGTTGACTTGCTGGGGTATAATTCAGCCGAGACAACTGTGTTGAGGGTGAATAGAGCTGGGGCGTGTGCCAACATTTCACCGGTATCGGTAGAGTTCACCATAACCCACACCTGATGGGTCTCATCTGCTCTGGCTGTGGCTGGAGGTGTTGCTGTAACTGTGATTGTCCGCTGGTCCTGGGTTGCAGCCCCACTTGTTTCGTTGTCGGGGAACAGGTTTGTCCTGGAGGGAAGCAAGTTCGCCGCCGTGGACCCCAATGTTATCGTCCAGCCCGGCTTTGGGATGTAGGAGATAGTGAAGTTTGCTGGGTCGTTACCTGTGTTCTTCAGAGTCAGTTCCGATGTAATCGCAGTTTCTGGGTCTCCGTTGGCTGCAGCGGAGGGCGTCAGCTCCGCGGCGCGTATCTCGGCTATGGACATGGAAACCGTAGCACTGGCATTACGAGAAATCGCTCCAGAGAATGCGGCCCAGGATGAGGTCGCCTCGAAAGAGAAGCTGAGTTGTCCCGCTGATGGATAGGGGAATTCTGGAGTGGGATCGAAGCTCAGACCCACCATACCAAACCCGGTCTCGCCCGGCTCCAGTTCCATCGTAGACGCCGATGAGGAGGACGATGTCTGGAGGGTTGCCTCCCAACGCAAGGACGCCTCAGAGGCGCTGGATCCGTCCAGCGGGGTGTCTTGAAGGAAAACCTTCCCATTGGAACACGTGGCTTCGTCCCAGGGATTGGGCGGCGATACACTGGCGGGCGGTAGTTCGGAGCATGCCGTGTTGGAAAGGGTCACTTGGGCCAAGGTGTCGTTTGACCCCAGATTGTGAACGATAGTGACCTCGAAACCAACGAACCTGTTGGTGTTGCCCCCCATGATGTCATCCACTGATATGTCGCTGAGGGCGCCGGACACGGAGATGTCCAACTCAACGACGCTGTCAATCATCAGCGTAGTCTGGTTTACTGCTGGGACGCCTCCCTCCAGAGGGATGGCTTGGACTATCAGGTTCACCCGTTCTATAGCCGATACCTTCCATGACGGATTCAGAGGCATCTCTAGTTCCGGGGTGATTATTGTTACCGGAAGAGTCCTTGTTTCGTTTGGCAATAGGACGTCGGTTATCGTCACAGGGGAGTCTATGGTCCAGTATGGCACTGCTTCTGTGGCTCCGACATATATCTGGTATTGGGCGGGCGCAGTACCAGTGTTCATGAGGGTGTACTGAAGGGTTCTTGGGGACCCCGGGGTGATGTTTGCGAAGTTTTCCCCCATAGAGTGACTGTGGTTCTGTAATATCTCGGCACTGTAGGTTCCGCCTGCCATGACCATGGTGTGTGCAGTGAGGACGTAGCCAGCAGTGACGCTTTGTATTGTCACGGTAACTATTACCGCATCTCCATTATCGGCAGTGGCAGGGACGTCGACAGGGATCTGTATGGCCTGGGTTTGCTGTGCACCTACCGTGAGAGGGGAGGAAGAGGTGTAGATCTCGTCAGTGATGTTCACCCAGTAGTTGCTTGGGTCAGAGTTGTTGCTCTGGGTCACTATGAAGTTGTCTTCCTGAGTACCCGAATTCTGGAGGATGAAATTCAATGTGGCCTGTGTGCCCGGATCGACATTCCGATTATTGGCTGGCAGAAGAGAAGCCCTGAGGGCAACAAAGTTAACGATTCTAGAGTCGATTGTGACCGAACCCTGTGTCGAGCCAGACACGAGGATGCTGCCACCTAGTGTGTAGTCCCCCTCTAGGTTGGAGCCATCGAACGAGATGGATATGTTCGCTGGAGTTGGGGGGTCTGCAAGGCTTCCTGGGAGCAATTGCTCTGTGCTGGAATCCAGGGAGACGCTTGTTCCCCCTAGCGATGGAGTAAGTGTAAGCTGGGCCGTGACGTCCACGGGCTGGTTTCCAGTGTTGACGACCGTGATAGCGCCCTCCCAAAGGGCCCTTGCTAGCGATGCCCCGTCTTCTGGGAGAGAGTCTGCGATGTCGGAGGCAGACTCCACCTCTGCTACGGATACTCCAGATAGAGACAAGTGGTCATTACTTGAGTCGGAGTCGGAGGAGGATGGGACCCATGATGCGATTATCTCAAATCCTGTTCCTGAAGCAGAAGATGCGTCCCAGTACATCACGCTGTTAATCTGGCCACCGGGAGCTATGGTTGCGGTCCTGTTGTCGACAACGGCTCCGTTTACCTTCAGAGTGACATTGCCCTCGGCAGTCGACCCCCCTTGGTTGGTGGTCCCGACGACGATCACGTGATTCATTGGTGCGAGTGTGGGTACACCTGAGACCATGGAGGAGGGCGTGGTGACGTCTAGATCGGTCACCACCACGTCGGGATCCGTTTGACGAGTCGAGCTAGGCATTGCCTTCTCTTCGTCAGTTGCAATGGGAATGCCAGCCAACAGAGGGGAGAGGAAAAGCAGCGTTACCAGAATAGAGGCTCTGCTGGCGGTATTCGTTGCCCTGTGTAGGTTTCTAGGCCTGTCTTGGCTAGAGTGTGTTCGCATCGCTTCCGCTCCCCTCCTCGTAGAGGAGACTAACTATCATTATGAAACAACCGGAGGAAAATATTGGACTTCTTGGTTCGGCTGGGTCTGTAACCGATGTTATGAAAAGTCACTGCTCAAGTTCGGTCACGTGGCGGACGCTGTATCCCTCGTAATCCTCGTGCTTATTCTGATGGCCACCTTCAACGGCTTGTTCAGAATTTTGCGCTCCCAGACCAGAAGGACAATCCTCCCATCTACCAGGAGGAATGTCCCTGATGAGGTTCTAGCAGGATCTTCAGCTAGGAGAATTAGGGGGAGAGGCAGGGATCGGTCTGGAAGCCCGACGGTCTCCGGTTCACTAGGAGAGGGTTCAGAGGCAATGGGAGCAGGAGTGCAGGAGGCTGAAATCTCAGACAAGGGCGCTAGTGCACTAGAGAAGAGGCTTGAGCGAGAGGGGGCCAAGAGGGGCTCTGTCCAAATCAGCCTGATGTGGGATAACTGGAACGATCTGGATCTCCACGTCATCACTCCGTCTGGAGAACACATCTACCATGATAACAGAACATCCAGTTGTGGTGGTGAGCTTGATGTAGACATGAACTTCAAGCCCACTTCAAAATCTCCCGTGGAGAACATCGTCTGGACAAAGACACCACCGCCTGGGGTTTACAGGGTTGGAGTTAGGCACTACAAAATCCACACAAAAGGAATATTCTCCTGGGTCCCCTTTCTCCGAAGAGTCCACAGTAAGAATGCGACTGACTTCACGGTCAGTCTGACGATCGGAGAGAGCAAGCGATTCTATGAGGGCTCTCTTGTAAAGAGCAATGAGTTGCAGTTCGTTGCTAAGTTCGCAATAGCAGGTCCCGACGGAGAGGTCCCCCAGCCCACAGTTAGTGATGAGGATTTGAGGGATGAAGTAAAGGAGGATTTCACGGAGGCCAGAGAAGTGGATACACTCCGAAGAAGGGTCGGGACGGTTCAAGACGGAGCATCGGTAAGCCTCAGCTGGGAAGGGGCATCCGACCTGGGCCTTTCAATAGTGGATTCCAACGGGGAAGAGTTGTCTTTCTTCAGTCCTGAGGGATTGGGTGGCGGTTCATTCGACATGGAGAGTTACGACCCCAAGTCTGGAAGCAGGGCGATAAGTTGGGACTCTCCCCCACCTGCTGGAACTTACACGATTGTTGTCAGGCACTTTGAGACAGAAGGGGAAGAAGGAGGAGAGGTGCAATTCGAGGTTGAGGTGAATAACCGTGGAGAGAGTCAACAGTTCTCTGGGGCGATTCAACTGGATGGTTCGAGTGTAGAGGTCGGAATCTTCGAAATCTAGCTGCTCCAGAGGCCTTGAGTCTCGAGTATCTTCTCCATCCACTGTAGCTTCTGCAGCTTGGAGGGTTCGTGCGTCGCTCCAGACCACCTGCCAACTACGTCAGATCTGGTCCCTAGAAGTTTGATGTTTTCCTTTTTCGCTCCAAGGGCCGTTAGGAAGCACGCTGCACGGTCCCCGTCGGTAAATCCCCCGGGGTTGTGCATACCATGGATGTCGGTTTGGGTTTGGTGAGTTAGAATCAACTCAGGGGGATTTGTCTGACTCTCAGACAGATCCAAGAGATTGGCCCAATCCTCTCGATTGTCTCCATGGGCGTGGAGAACTATGGGTATTGATCTTCTAACTGCTTGTTGTGTGCCTTCTCCACCGTCTGCATCGCTAACAATACACACCACCCTAGACCATGCCTTCTCAGATAGGGTCTCGGGGATTTCTGAAATTACTCCGGATGCTCCATCGGCAGCAACTATCAACGTTGGACTGCCGAGAATCGATATTATCTCATCCGGTTCTACTGCTGCACCTAGAATTGCGACCTTGGATTCCCTGATTACGATCCTTCGGAAAATCTTCGATAGAGACACAGCTCGGTTGTGTCTAGCCCAGACTTCCACAGATGATTCCTCGACCCTCCTGAGCATTTCTTGGGCACTCTCGATGTCATCCGACTCGGTCCAACCAAAGTGTTCTCTAACTTCAGTTTGTATCTCCACCAAAGCGGGAGAGTACGGCGTCAAGTCCGATGGGGTTTCCGAGTATGTCATGCTCTCCAGTGGAAGGACTCGGTAAGTATTGAAGAACCCTCGCGGAACTCTTGAGTCCGTGCCAATGCCAATTAGAGCCCCTGAAATCGATGACGAGGGGTTGCTTGCTAGATACCCGTTCCTTCCACAAGGAAGATCGTTCATCGGGAAGATGCTGGCGGAGAATGGAATAACTGTTGAGGATCTCATTGATGCTCCTTGGCTGGAGGATGTGAGAGTCAGAGGGAGGCTTAGGCTGGTGGATTCTGTACTACAGCAGGAGGATTCCGGTGCTTCGTCGGCCATTGACCTATCAACTGAGGTTGGAAGGATGACGGAGTCACTATCCTTCCTTCATGCGATGCTAGTAGTCTGTGCGTCATTCGACGAAAGGCTGCTTTCCAGATGGATAGAGGGGGAGGCCAGCAGGGCGGATAAGTTGCTAGGCATGGAGTCGAAAAACTTCGATCTGCTCTCATCTTCTTTTCTCTCCGAGATTGTAGTAGAGGTTAATGAGGAGGGTTCTGAGGTATACTGGATTCCAATGGTAGACTTCATTGAGCTTAGCCCCAAAATCTCTGGGAAGTACTGGAGATTGGTCAATAGGCCATTGAAGAAAGGTTGGGTTTGTCTGGATGCTGGTGCAGGAGAGACAGGCAGAGAGAGGGCTTCTCGACTAATCAAGGAGAGAGTGAGAGAGAGCCTCAGAGAGAGTTGCGAAGATCGGATCACCAGAATGGACGATGAGTTTGCAGCTAAATTCGCAGACCCGGTCGAGAGGATTACTGGGCTTCTTTCTGAGAGAGTGAAAGAGGAGATGCCCATGACGGCGGCAATCAGGGATGACTGGCCTCCATGTTTTGAATCGGCGGTTTCTGAGTTGAACCAAGGGGTGAATGTCAATCATGTTGGGAGGGTTTTCCTCGCTGCTTTCTCCAGGTCAATCGGACTTCAGCAGGAGCAGACTTGCAACTTTTTCTCAAATGCTCCAGACTACGATGCCGACACTACGGCATACCAAGTGAGTCAAATTTACGAGAGGGGGTACACCCCTCACGGATGCTCTGCCCTCAAAACAAATGCCAGGTGCCCTGTACAAACCGGAGAAGACTCTCTATGTGACCAAGAATGGTTGACTCATCCTTTGAAGTATATCAGAGCAAAGCAGAGGAGGAGGTACAATTCAGATAGGACCGAATCAGGCGGTGTTGGAGATGGTTCGACTAGCGAATCTGCCAATTCCTCATAAGTAGGTGCTCACCAACTCTTCCCAAGGGGGGCGAGAGGATAGTACGAACACTAGTTCTCACAATCGACAGGGACAATGACCTTGGGGTCAAATCGGGGATTAGGGGGCCGGTGGTTGGTAGGAAATCCTGCTTAACTGCGGCTCTTAGGTTGGGCATAGCAGATCCCGAGGAGTCCGATACAAACGCCATTCTTGGTGCGCTTCATCATCACGATAGGTTAGCCGAAGGAGCTGGGGCTAGCGACGAGGTGCAGATTGCCATACTAACGGGTGACGTAAGAGTAGGTCCAAGAAGCGATAGAGCAATAGCCAGCCAGTTGGATGAAGTGATTCAGGATTTCCAACCAGATGCCGCACTATTGGTTACCGATGGTGCCGATGACGAAGCATCTCTGCCCATAGTGACTTCCAGAGTCAGGGTGGACACGGTAGAGAAGGTAATCGTCAGACAGTCCAAAGGAATTGAGGGTACGTACTACTACATAGTGAAGGCCATAGAGGACCCTCGGTTCAGGTCTAGGCTTCTAGTTCCCCTAGCAATTTTTCTGATTATTATTGGACTAGGTCTGATTCTTCCAAATGGCATCGCCCTAATCGGTTCACTTCCTCTCCTGATAGGGTTGTGGGTCCTGGGCAAGGGTCTGGGTCTTGAGGCGCAAATGGAGAGAGTGGCAATGGAGATGAGAGACAGTGCTACTGGCGGGCTTTTCTCATCGTTACTTTGGGGCATGTCGATTGTGAGTTTGTTCCTGGCAGTTGCTACTGTATGGGCAGGATGGGACGATCCTGTTCCAGATGGGTCTTCCCAGTTAGAGCACGTTCTGGGGCTTGTTGATGAAGTCCTTCAATGGATAGTGGGTTCCGTATTCTCGTTCTTGCTAGCTCTGGGAGTGCTTAGATGGAAGGAGGGTTCCTTCACCGGTAGAAGCGTCCTACTTATCGGTCTAGGGGTTGTTTTCTACACGTTTGTAGCGGCAACTATAGACGTAGCGCTGGTGATTACATCCGGGCAGGAGTATAGTCCCACATTCAACCAACTAGGAGACGATTGGGGGCTCCCCATTATGTCCATGGTAATGTACTACCTCCTGAGGACCATAGTTCAATCGTTTTCTGAAGATGAGGACTTGATCCAGGGGAGTCGTTTCTGGGGAGTATGATGGGGCAAGTTACTGCATCCATACTTTGGACTGGTTCGAAGGAAAGAGGGGAGGCCCTCCTGGCAGCGATAAGTCCTGACGATCCAGAGGATTTCACAGTTGAGTTGTTGGATATCGGCGATTCGGTGAAGTTGAGAATAGTGATTTCCGCGGACGGCCTCGGTCAATCAAGAGCATCTGTAGATGACATTCTAGCATGCTTGTCGGCGGCGGAGTCAGGGCTAGACTCTCTTGATTGATACCTGTCGAAAACTAGTACCATTCAAGGGGGGACTTGCGCTGCATGATGCGTGGGCAGACTACCGCATGATCGATCTCACATGCTATGCAATGGAGATGGAGTCTCCAAACCGACTAATTTGTTCAAGGAGTCGATAAGAAGGTGGCTGATTGCTCACTTGTCAGATGATTCTTCGACTGATGGAAGCGGAGAGAGAGTTATCGAGGCAACGGTGACATCGAAGAGCTCAGGAATTTTCTGCGGCAAGGTTCCAGTGAATCTCCTGATTCGTGAGTACTTTCCCTCCTGTCAAGTGATCTGGGGTGTGGAAGAAGGAGCGGAGGTTGTAGCGGGTAACCGAATCCTCTCAATGTCTGGACCATCCGATAGCGTTCTCAGTTGCGAGAGGATAATGCTGAACGTTCTTGGGAGGATGTCGGGAATAGCCACGAGGAGCTCGGAATGGGTTAGGGAATCGGATGGTATTGCAATAGCATGCACTCGAAAGACGGCATGGGGCCTGCTGGACAAATGGGCCGTCCACATAGGAGGAGGGCTTACCCACAGGCTCAGCAGAACGGATGCATTGATGATAAAGGAGAACGATTTGAGCGTGATTGGTTCGAACGATGGTCCGGAGTCAGCTATTTCATCTGCTATCTCGTCCATCGACTTCGAGAAAAATGCAGAGTTTGCGGTGATCGAGGTTCGGGACGCGCCTCAAGCTATTTCAGCAGTATTGGCCTGGTCAGAAATTCAGAAAATTAGAGGCGGGGAGGAAAGAGTGGTTGTCCTACTGGACAACATGGGTCCAGATGAGTGTGGGGCTGCAGAGAGTCTTCTGAGAGAGTCTGAGTTAAGGGAGTGGTGCATCCTAGAGGGATCGGGAGGGATTACCTTTGATGAGTTGCCGTCTTGGGTTGACATCTCTAGGGTGGATGTTATTTCTTCCAGTGGATTGAACATGGGAGTTCCATCCCTTGACCTTTCGATGCTAATTGGGGTGAGTTGATGGCGAGTATACCCGATAGCCATCCGAGAAAGAGGTCCCTAGAATCGAGGCAGAGGATTGTGGATGGTTGCTCTATGGGCCTTCTCGCGGACTCGGCAATGATTGCCCATGGCAGGGGTGAAGCCTTCGACTATCTGCTCGGAGAGAGAACCACGGAGTCAGCCAGAGAGGCCATACGCGAGAGTGCGGCTCGCCTCAGGAAGGCCAGAAGTCCGGTCATCTCTGTTAATGGAAACACCGTGGTCCTAGCTGGCGACTGGGCGATCAGGTTGGCTGCTGTTCTGGGTTGCCCGATAGAAGTGAATCTCTACTACAGAACGCCAAGCAGGGTCAAGGGTCTAATCTCGCTATTGGAAGAGCGTAGGTCGAAGGTCGCCGAAGAGTGTGCGCCAGAAGGATTCGAGGGCTTGTGGGAGGATTCCGTGCAGAACGTTTCACTTCTCGGGGACTCGCCTAATTTCAAAATAGAGGGGTTGGAGGGCCCGCGTTCAAACTGTACCCAAGAAGGCATAGGAGAGGCTGATACAATTCTAGTCCCACTAGAGGACGGGGACAGGTGTGAGGCACTGACGAATCTTGGCAAGGAGGTGATTGTGGTCGATCTAAATCCTCTTTCTAGAAGTGCAAGGATGGCGACGGTGACCATAGTAGACGAGGTTTCCAGGGCCTTCGAGGAAATACTATCCGTCCTACTCAATGACCCAGATAACAGGCCAACCGAATGGGACAATAGCCAATCGTTGAGAGAGTCACTTAGGGAGATTGGTGGTAATTTCTCAGAGTAGTTGCTCATACTACGTGTGTAGTTCAGCTACTTATCTCTGAGAGAATCTCGGCACATCTGGTTGAGATGGCCACTCCTACCTCTGTGGTTGAGGCCTTCCCTCCCAAGTCGTAAGTCACCGGGCTCCCCGACGACATGTGTTCCGAAATTGCTCGTTCAATTACTTCGGCGCACATTGTTGCTTCATCGTCGTCATTCTTCAAGCCCAAGGAATCGAACATAAGTTGGACAGAAGAGATGGCCGCAATTGGGTTGACTTTGTTTTGACCCGAATATTTCGGGCTCGATCCATGAACCGGTTCGAACAGCATGTGTTCATCCCCTATGTTGGCGCTGGCTGCCATTCCCATTCCCCCTTGCAGGACGGAGGCCAGATCTGTTGCTATGTCTCCGAACATATTTGGAAGAACGACCACATCAAGGTCCTCGGGACTCCTTACGAGCCACATGGTGAAGGCGTCGATGAAAGCCTCATTGGTTTCGATTCCTTCGAATTCCGAGGAGACCTCTCTGAACACCTCCCTGAAGAGTCGGCACCCTCTAGTGACGTTGCTCTTGTCCACACATGTAACCTTCTGGGCGTTGTGAAGTCTGGATTGTCTTCTCTTGGCTAGTTCGAACGAGAACCGGATGACACGCTCGCTCCCCTTGCGGGAAATTGGCCTAATGTCCCAGCCCACTTGCCCTTCAAGTCCCGGGAATCCGTCAATGACTAGAGGTTCGTCCCTCTCTCCCCCTCTGGCAGCCATTCCAGACCTTCTCAGAAGTGCGTGATACAGGCCCTCGGTGTTCTCTCTCACCATTACAATGTCTACCAGTTCATGATCCCATACGTCTTTGAAGCTTCCATGCACCTTGTGCTTGACCCCCTTGTAGAGCTTGACCGGCCTTACGTTTGCATAAAGGTCCAATGCAGACCTCAGTCCAAGGAGTGCCTGACCTCCAGCAATATCTCCATTTGGAAGAGTCGCCCCTGGCCAGCCCACTGCCCCGACTACAATGGCATCGGATTCGTCCCTGCAGTGCTCGAAAGACCCATTTGGCCACTCCTCTCCAGTATCCAGATAGTGCTGGCCACCGCAAGGAATCTCAGTGGTTTCGAGTGAAATGGCTCCGGAGTCTTGGAATGTGGAAAGCAGGCGTTTGACTTCACCCATCACCTCACGTCCGGTTCCATCCCCAGGCAGGAGTGTCAAACGATACGGCGCCATTAGCAGGGGCACAACCTTTTCATTCATCAATCCAACCCAGAGGGGAACTGTTCTTTCTAAAGCAGATAATTGATAGACGGTCAAGTGGACAACGGGTGCATGGGAACCAACTCTGAAGAGGAAAAGGGCGGACCTAAGATCGACATCAGGACTCTACCCGAGTCAGTATCCCTCCTATGGGAGTCGATGCTGCGCAAGAACCCAAACTGGGATCTGTCGAAGTGGCTCGACGACAGAGCTAACGAAGAGTTGGAACTGCTGGAGTCACATCTAGGTAGAGAGAAGCTCAGGTATGAGCAGCGACTTCACAGGATAGAGAATCTTTCCAAACAGATGAAGAGGAGGAGGGAGAGTGCTGGGGCAACTCCGGTGTCTGATCCGAACCAGCGGAATCTGTTCGATGTATACGGCCCATCGGACGGGGTCTCGAGAACCGATGGAAAGGAGGTAGATGAGGGTCCTCTTGTGGATCTAGGGGCACTCTCAACGGAGGACGACCTCTTGCTAGCCTACATTAGTCAGAAGATTCTCATTGCAATTGAGGAGGCGAATGAGAAGGGAGAGGGTTTGCATTTTGATGATATCATACAGTTGCTGGGATCACCGGGAATAAACTCCGAGGACATCGATGAGTCCATCTCTTGGCTTCTTCAGAATAAAGAAATCATAGAGATAGAAAGAGACGTTTTTATCATTGACGGATGAAGCGTCTGGATGTATTCAATACAACCATTCAAAGACGAAGAGCGAGTCGGATAGACTACCTCATGACAAGCGAAACTTCTGGATGGTATGCGAGACTAGATCACGAGTGTCCTGAAAGGACCCAACAGATTGAAATCTGGCTCGATTCGTGGCTTGAGGCTACTAAGAAGAACCTCCCCATAGCAGCGACTCTTCCTAACAATTGGCCCACTCTACCGGCTGGACTACTTAGCAATCCTGGGACAGTTCTCGACCACCTAATTGCCAGGTTTGATGCCCAGAGCGATGGACGCTCTCCTAGGGGCGTTTACGCACCACCGGCAAGGTTTGTAGATGCTATTCTGTACGATGAGTTGCGTCATGGTAGTAGCACGAAGAAGGAGCCTCCCGCTACGCTCTCATTGGCAGCTCTGCCGCCTAGTTTCAGAGGTTTTGCAAAGCAGTTTAACGAAAATATAAGCGAAGACTGCGTGCCCGATAGCGAGGAAATCGAGATGAAGAACAGAACGATTTCAGGGATCCCGATTCCCTTTGCAGATCCTTGCGTGGGAGCTGGGCTCTTCGCGGAAAGAATATTGAGAATTCACTCAGAAAGAATTTCCGGTAACACCCCCAACGAAAGAAGAGAGGACACTCTGAGGCTCTTGGAGGGCCTCCAGCTAGTGGACAGTTCGGAGGTGGCAGTGAACTCCGCAAGGAAGAGGATTGTGATTGTTCTTGCGAGGCTAGGGCTAGTAGATTTAGATGGGGAGGGGGACGAAGGAAAGATTGGGCTAAGCGAGGCTGAGATGATTATCGAGAGCAACGTCCGATGCGTAGACCCACTGCTTGGTGAGTGGCCTTGGAACGAAGGGCCGATGCTTCTTGTCTCACGTCCTCCTTGGCTTAGGATCAAGGACAGATTCAGAGGGCATCCGGAAGGAAGTTCTCTGAGGAAGAGCCTTTCGAGACAGTTGAGGAAATTCAAG
>CAZPNT010000012.1:0-14091 GCA_964588055.1 uncultured Candidatus Poseidoniales archaeon
TGCTGCCAATGAAGAGGGAGTTGACTTTCTAGAGATTTCCAACAGGTACATAGACGACTACTTCCAATCCATGGATGCCCTGAATGTAATCAGAGCAGATGCCTACCCGAGAGTCACCGAAACCATTCCAGAAATCCTAGAGATGGTGACCTCACTAATTGAGAAGGGGCACGCCTACCTGGCCGAAGATGGGGTGTACTTCGAAATTGACACTTCTCCGGATAAGTATGGACAACTCACAGGCCAGACCCTGGAAATGGTCAGATCTGGAGCTGGTGGGAGGGTGGACAAAACCGGTTCGGGAAAGAGAGACCATAGGGACTTTGCTCTGTGGAAGATGGCTAAACCGGGAGAGCCATCGTGGGATAGCCCTTGGGGACAAGGAAGACCAGGATGGCATATTGAGTGCTCTGCGATGTCACTCAAGCACCTAGGAGAGAGGTTCGACATCCACGGAGGAGGTTCTGACCTAATTTTCCCCCATCACGAGGCTGAGATATTCCAATCAGAATGCTGCCTAGGACATGACCCAGTCGTACAGTATTGGATTCACAACGGCATGATTAACGTGGATGGAGAGAAAATGAGCAAGTCTCTTGGTAACTTCTGGACAATATCAGATGCATTGGAGAAGGTCGATCCCCTTGTTCTGAGATATACTCTGATCAACGCTCCATATCGTCAGCCGGTAGACTTCAATCAGGTAATGATTGATGATTCAGAGGTTCATCACGGCAGGCTACTAACGTGCTACGGAGAAGGACTTGCGAAACATGGACGCGGGGACTGGAAGAGTTTCTCTTGGTTGGTAGAAGCAGCAAATAGGCTTGAGTCAGGGATGGATGACGACTTCAACACAAGAGTCGCGATAGTCGAGGTGCAGACAGTGGCTAAGAGGCTGAGGAGCTTGCTAGACTCGGAGGGCGACGCCGCAGAGATCGTGGGTGCAATAGGCTGGATATCCGAATTCGCAGGAGGCGCACTGGGCCTACTTCCAGAAGAGGCAGATGTTCTGAAAATAATGGAAAGCCAAGAGAGCGCGAAGGATGAGATTGCATCGGAGGTTGAGATTCTTCTATCGGAGAGAGATGCAGCTAGGAAGTCCGAGGACTGGGCTAAGGCCGACAAAATTCGTGACAGATTGTCAGAAATGGGAGTTGTGGTCGAGGATGGACCCGATGGAGCAACTTGGAGAGTTGAATAGTCATCAATTCTATGAAAGTGCGATATATTACCGTCATCACCGCAGTCTGTGTTCTCGACGAGATCGGGTCGTATCATCACATCTCTGGCATTAGCACTGATGATGCTTTTACCAGGCTGCCTCGAACAGGTATCTTCCAAAGAGCAAGATGCAGACTGGGATCGGGACTATGTGCTGATTGATCCCAGCGGACACGAGGATCCCCGCTTCTTCGTTGTAGCGAATCCTACAGACAATGAGACTTGGGGGAACGCCACATGGACTGTCTTTGGCAACGAGCACGGCGGAAACTGCTGCGAGCACTACCTAGCAGCTACCAAGGAAGGGTGGATTCTAAACTTCGGAGGGGAATATCCCACATGGTCAGAGGACAGGGGCCTCACATGGCAAGAATACAGGCCAACAATTTTCTCTCAGCTGGGATGTCTGGAGCCTAAACCTACGGTTCCTGGACAGGAAGGGCTAGGAGAAGGAAGCATAGTTCAGGCCACCAATGGCGACCTTATCTCGATGGGATGGTTTCCCTACCCCAGTACCAGCGGGGCCGACCAATTCTACGCTTTCTTCTACGATGCCGAGGACGGAGAGTGGAGCTGGTGCTTCAATCGGACTCCTGAGCCCTTCTACGATCGGTCTTGGCAAGTTGAGGTAGTAGGCCCCATCAACGGAGGCCTATATGGAAACGGACCTTGGGCCAGTCTTGTGATTTCCAACTTCTGGCACCAAGTCCAAAACGTAGGCGGACAGCTATCAACGGATGGTCTGAATTACGACTATTTCGGGTTCCCCGACAGGGATGAGAGCCTCGACGTGATGGAGGTAGACCTGAACCCAGAAAGCCTGGGTGAGGAGTGGGACTTCACCAAGCCCCACAAGGAGATGAGGGCTTTCCCAGTACCCTCAGGTGGCCTTTACTTTCCGAGTTACTTCATAGATGGTAGTGACGCCTACCTGGACACATCTCTGAACTGGTGGACTGGGGTTACTATGAACGGTTCCTCGCTTCCATCTCAGTATTGCGCCTTTGACTCTTCTACTGCTCTCCACTGCGTCACTGCAGGGCAGACGTCGCTCATGCACATGCTTTCTTGGGACGGAGGGGAGACATGGGAGAACAGGACATACAACCTCTCAGAGAGAGCGACAGAGATCGAGGAATGGGAGTTCCACTCAAGCGGGGTTCACGATCTGTTTGTGCTTAATGTGAGATTTCAAAGCGCCGAAGGGCCAGACGTTGATGTGGCCTACCACGTACGTGAATTCTCCCAGAGCATGGAGCCGGACATACTGACCTACCTCGGACAAGGTGATCTGGACTCAACTTCTGGAGCTGGCAACGACATCAGATTTGACTTCGCCAGCATGGGCATTCTTCCCGATGGAGGTTCATTCATTGCTTACCACGACTCTACAGACCCGGACCCGCTCTTCGGATTAGAGATGTTGATACCAGAGCGCTATCTCTTCGAATAGTGAAACTCACTGGATCTGGAAGTGCACAGTGGTCCCGTCAACCTGGAAGGTTTCGGAATCACCGGGAGGTTTACCTTCGTTCAGTGAAGATTCTCCTGCCCTGGTCTCAGTTGTAATGTGCTCCCAATCCCTATTCTCTATGCCCATACCGTCGATCCATACAGATAGAGAGATTGTTGACTCGACCTGCAAGTCGAGCTCCTTCCTTTTTGCTTGAATACGCCTAGTAATGTCCCTAGCGAGACCCTTCGAGAGAAGCTCTGAGTCAGTGTGCATGTCTAGAACAATAGACACGTCCCCCTCCTCGAAGGAGAGTGTCTGTGCAGCGAATCCATCCTTCTCCACCCTTCTTATCTCGATGTCAGACATGGTGATCTCGTATCCTGCTAGTGCAGCTATCCCAGCCTCGATCTCGAGGAGCAGTGATTCTGGGTCAGCAGTGTCCAACTGAGCCAGAACCGATGGTAGATCGGAGCGGCACTTCGATCCAAGCACCTTCCTATTAGGTTCAAGGACGATTCTCTGGAAGGCATCGAGATCTTCCTCTGTAGACAATACCTCTACATTGAGCTCTTCTGCGAGAATCTCACTGAAGCGTGATATGTCCGGCCCTCCAACAATCCATCCTGTCCTGCATGGAAGCCTCTGCCTCCTGTTCGAATCGACCCTGATGCGCCTACCAGCCTCGGCGAGTGAGCGGACTAGAGTCATCTCCTGCTCGAGTTCGAATTCCCTAGGTGGCAGGGACCTATCCACTATCTCCGAACCAACTGGCCAGTCTGCTAGATGGACTGAGGAGCCAGTCAGACCCCTGTGAATGTGGTCTGGAGTGAATGGGGATATTGGGGCCATGAGTCTGCAAACGATCAGTAGAGTCTCGTGCAAGGTATGCTGGCATGCCCTCTTGTCGTTGCTATCGGCCTCGTCCCATAGCCTCCTTCTAGATCTCCTGACGTACCAATTCGAGAGGTCGTTCACGACGAAATCCTCCAATCCCCTTCCAGCCTTGTGGAAGTCCCATGAGACGAAGTTAGAGTGGTAATGGTCGGCCATCTCAGTAGCCTTTGAGAGGATCCAACGGTCCAAGGGGCTCCTTTCACTGACTGGAACGAATCCTGACTCTTGATCAGGATCAAATCCGTCCAGGGCAGCGTAATCGGCATGGAACCTGTATACGTTCCATAGGGTTAGGAACATCTTGGCATAGGACTCCCTGACTCCGTTTGGATCGAAATTGGTAGGGGACCAGGGTGCGCTTTGTGTCGTCATGTACCATCTGATGGAGTCTGCGCCCTCCTTGTTGAAGTGGTCCCAAGGGTCGACCACGTTGCCCCTAGACTTGCTCATCTTCTTTCCGTCCTTGTCCAGAATGTGCCCCAGTGACAGGCATCTGCGGAAGCAGGGCTCGTCGAACACAGTGGTTGCAACGGCCAGAAGTGAGTAGAACCACCCACGAGTCTGATCAACGGCCTCGCAGATGTAGTCGACGGGGAATGACCCTTCGAACATGTCCTCGTTCTCGAATGGGTAGTGCCACTGAGCGAAAGAAGCACATCCAGAGTCGAACCAGCAATCCATCACATATGGTTCTCTTACCATCTCACCGGAGCAATCCTTCGTTGGGCATACCAACCTAACATCGTCGACGTATGGCCTGTGGAGTTCCCGTGGAACAGGGGAGTCTTCGGTCTTCATCATCGTCATCTCCTCGATGCTCCCGACACAGTGCTCGATTCCACAATTGGGGCAAATCCAGACAGGGATGGGAGTTCCCCAGTACCTCTCTCTACTGATTGCCCAGTCCTTGATGTTCGACAACCACTCCCCCATCCTTTTTGTCCCCGTCCACTCAGGGGCCCATTCGACGCTGGAATTGTGAGATAGTATCTGGTCTCTCACGGCTGTCATCCTGACGAACCAGCTGTCCATTGCGTAGTACAGGAGAGGGTGGTCGGTTCTCCAGCAATGGGGGTAGTCGTGAGTGTAATCGTGCTCCCTGTACAGTAGTCCTCGGGATTCAAGTAGATTGATGATCTCATCATCGCAATCCTTCACATAACGGCCGTCTAGCTTCTCGTGAACTCCCGAAACGAAGGAGCCATCAATTCCTACTGTGTGCTGAGCGGGGAATCCGACCTCCATTCCTAGTCTGTAGTCGTCCTCCCCATACATTACTGCAGTATGCACCACTCCTGTTCCGTCTGTTGTCGTCACAAAATCTGCAGCTACGATCGTCCAAGCCGACTCTGAGTCTCCCCTGTCAATTGCATCGGGAAATAGGGGGGAGTATGACTTTCCGACCAAATCCGAGCCGGGGAACTCCTCTATCACATCAGCATGATTCCTCAGAACGTTCCCAATTAGATCCTTGGCCAGTATCAGTTCCTCGCCTACTTCTGCCCCTCCTCGTCCTTCCCATGACTCAGAGGGAGGCTCCGTAATTCTGACTCTGCAGTATGTTACATCTGGGCCCACTGCCAAACCCACGTTTCCAGGCAGAGTCCATGGAGTTGTGGTCCATGCAAGAACTGAAGCCTTGTCATTGTCTAGGTTGAACTTGACGAAGACCGCGGGCTCAGTGACTTCCTTGTATCCCTGTGAAACCTCGTGAGTGGAGTAGCTAGTTCCAGTCTGGGGGCAATAAGGCAGGACCTTGTGACCTCGGAACAGTAGCCCCTTTTCGAACATCTTCTTCAGTGACCACCAAGCAGATTCGATGTACTCGTCATGCAATGTTACGTAGGGGTCCTCCATATCCACCCAGAAGCCCATTCTCTCCGTCATCTCCCTCCAAGCCTCCTCGTAGGTCCATACACTCTCCTTGCACTTCTTGTTGAAGGCCTCCATGCCATATTCCTCGATAGCCTCGTTCGACATCAGGTCTAGCTGCTTCTGCACCTCTATCTCAACAGGTAGGCCGTGCGTGTCCCAACCTCCCTTTCGCTCAACTACGTGCCCCTCCATGGACTTCCATCGACATACCATATCCTTGAACAGACGAGAAAGGACGTGATGGATTCCAGGCCTGCCATTGGCGGTCGGGGGACCTTCTAGAAATGTGAATGGGGAGTCCTTTTCCCTCCTGGATTCAATAGATTCGGAGAATGTTGACTCCTCCTCCCATGTCTTCATCAGGGAACTCTCAAGTGAAACTGGATCGAGTTCACCCGGGGATGATGGCACCGTCATCGGCCAACGGACCTATGAGTTCGTCTTGAACTTGAGGGGGTCTTGCCGGAGGAAAATGGGCGTAAATTGCAAGACTTCAAATGCCCTATCCGCTAGTTGTAATCATGACCGAGACTATTCGGCTAGATGTCGGAGGGATGACCTGTGAAGGTTGCTCCAACAGGGTCAAAGGGTCGCTCGAAGCGGTATCAGGAGTTGTCTCCGCTTCCGTAAGCCACGAGAACGGCACGGCGGAGATAAGTCATTCAGGAGCTACCAAGGACGATCTCGATGGGGCTGTTAGATCATTGGGGTACACTGTCGATGGCCAGGGAGAAGAGTTCCACTGGGGGGACTCGGCAGTTTGGAGGCAGTCAGCGAACAACACAAAGTGGTGCTTGGTTGGATGTAGCATAGGGGACTTCGGAACAATAGCGGCTTTCCAGTTTATTTTTACTGATTCTGGATGGAGTGCAATGATGATTATGGCACTGGCCATGTTCAATGGGATTATGACTTCAATAGCTCTAGAGACTTTCATCCTTCTAGGTCAGATGCCGCTTAACGAGGCATTTCGTGTCGCAATCGGTATGTCATTGATTTCGATGCTTTCTATGGAGGGAGCCATGAACTTGGTAGATCTAGTACTTACTGGGGGGGCGAAGTTGACATGGTGGGTCATCTTGCCGATGCTTATCGCAGGGTTTCTAACTCCTTGGCCTTACAATTACTGGAGACTGAAGAAATTCGGAGTGGCTTGTCACTGAGGTTTGACTATGGGGGACTGGGGGGATGTGGCCAAGGACATTTCAGAGTGGATCTCTGTCTACGCCAATGACAATGGATTGGTTGCGCTAGTAGTCGGTGTCTCTGGAGGAGTGGATTCCGCGGTTACTTCTACTCTCTCCGCAATGACGGGGATGAGGACAATTGTTGTGAATATGCCAATTCATCAGGATGAGTCGCAGTTTGGACTTTCGAACCTCCACATTGAGTGGTTACTATCAAACTGGGCAAATGTGGAGAAGGTGAATTTCGACCTATCGTCCACATATGACGAATTCTGTTCGGAGTTAGATGGGCAGGATTTGTCCGAATTGTCCCTGGCCAACTCTAGAGCTAGATTACGTATGGCTGCCTTGTATGCAATTGCAGGCTCGAACCAGGGCATCGTAGTAGGGACTGGAAACAAGGTGGAAGACTTCGGAATCGGCTTCTTCACCAAATACGGAGACGGAGGGGTGGATATCTCCCCGATAGCTGATTTGTACAAATCGGATGTATACGCAATGGGCGAGGAAATGGGAGTAAACAGAGAGATCCTGGAAGCCGAGCCCACAGATGGCCTATGGAACGATGGAAGGACAGACGAGGAACAGATAGGAGCGACTTACGAGGAGATAGAATGGGCAATGAAAGAGTCTGGAAGCCCTAGTAGGAAAGACCTATCCGATCGGGAGAAGGTGGTCATGGAAATTTATCAAAGTCTGAACCAAGCAAATTCACACAAAATGAGGCCAATACCGATATTCAAGTTTTATTCGGATGATTGAGGGTAGGTAATGGATGAGGATGAGAGTCGACCTATCTATGTTAGAAAGGGCAGAGAGCCTTACAGTGGGATGGTTCTGGATTCGATATTCAGATTGCTAATTAGATCCATATCTGTGATTGTTATAGTAGGGATTCTCCTGATGTTCGTCCCGTTTTTACTGTGACTCATTCATTTCGTCGATCTTTGACCTTTTTCTTGTACGCAGCATCGGAATCTTCTGATTTCCACCCCTCCAAGTAGAGTCCTCCTGACTTGTGAACCCCTCCAATCACATTTCCCTTCCTGGGCTTTCTGAATAGGTCCTTCTTCTCGGAATGCCTGCTGAATGCTTTGGGCATACCGTCTGCACCTCTCTCTTGGCCGGAAAGAGAGTATGCGCGCCATTCGGCAGTTGGCCCGCTCCTCTTCTTTGTCTGCTCTTCCTCCTCCTTGTCGGGGAGTGCGAGTGAAAGAAATAATGCCAATAATAATAGAAAGAGCCCGCCACAAATTAGGGAGCTACCAGAAACTAGCCCTTCTCTTAGCCAATTACCAATTATGACAAATAAGGAGTCGTCTTTTTTATCGTACTCTGGAGCAATCCTGACAAATGACTGAGCCTCCATTGAGTAATTGCCATCACTGCAGCGAAGCGAGGATAAGTTGTTTGGGTCAAAGCACAACTGACCGATGTAAATCATATCAATGACATCGTCTCTCTGGTTAGTGACTTCACATATGGGGTAATGGAAGTCTTCACCGGATTCATTCAGGAGGGAAATGTCTACTGCAATACAATCGTCCCACAAACCATCACCGTCCGAGTCATTGTATGATCCATAGATGTAGACGGCCCATCCATTGTTGGATTTCGAATCAGTTTGCTCGAAGTACAGAGTAGTTGTTTTTCCGGAGAAAGAGAACTCCACCTCCTCGGACTCTGCCAGGTCGAAAAGGGGAATTGGGGTCCCAGTACCAAGGAAAAGAACGCCAATGAACAGGAGTGATCCGGAGATTGCGAAAGTTGCACTGGTCGCCGGGTGCATGGGAATTGCCAGTCTTCGGAGTACCTAGGCACTCAAGTCAGTTGCGTCGCAAGGAGGGATGCGAGGAGCCAAAGCCTAGCCATCCTTTTCCTCCTCTTCGGGGCTTTTCTAGAAATCGAGACTCGGAACAAGCAAAGGAAGGACGTGATGCCGAAGACGCCAGTTACTAGTAATGCGGATTCTCCGAGAACCCATGCGGAGGTTTGCTCCAAGGATTCGGTTCCAGAGGATTTGCCCGCATAGAGCATCACCAATGTGACTAGGCTTGTCAGCTGTCCGACTATTAGTATTGATCCAGATGAGTCTGCTGAAGGCTTTACCCATTTACTCAGCTGGGTCCTGATTACAGACTTTTTCTGGGTTCTCTTCTCTCTATATGATAATTCGTCACGATTTGACCACCTAGATCGCGGCGAGGTTCCCACGAAATCCCATAATAGTGAGATATATTGGTTTGTTGATTAATCATAAGTTACTCAAACCACCCCTCGCAGCGCATTGTGTGGAATACCTGGAGTTGGTTGAGGCTGCTTCTCTGAGCCTTTGTAGCCTAGCCACTTTCCTCTGGATGGCTATAGGATCTCTGTCAAAGACAACTCGTAGCGAGATTTTAGCACAGAGGCTGATAGCTGCGATTTGCCTCACTTCCGCCGCACTTCTATTCTCACTCCACTATTCAGGAGGGGAGATATGGGGATCAAAGAACATAGCAAGACCCTTTGCAGTAATTGCGGTGATGATGGCATTCGCATCTGTGATGAACATAAAGGGGAAGGACGTCCAAGGAGAGGCGAATCCTCACAACATAATGAAGGCTAGAAGAGAAGAAGAGTAGTTACTCGGAGTTGAGTTTGTCGTCTATGAAAGATCGCATGTATGCTGGTAGCTCGCCATTGACGAAAACTACGTCGTGGACCACATCGAGTTTCATCAGTGAGTAGTAAATCTGCATGGCAGTCATGGGAGTGGCGCTGCATCCCGTGCATCCGCCCTCCAATGATATCATTATCACTCCATCAGTGGTATCCACCACATTGACCACACCATCATGAGCATCCAAAACTGCCTGAACAGGGCCTACTGAGTCGAGGATTAGTTGCTTGTCCACCATGCTTCCAACCATCCTTGAGAGGCGGGGGTCTTTCAAAGAATTGCCTCTTCGGCGGGATGTGAGCGGCGTTACTAGGGTGATACTGATTGATCTCTTGGTTGAAAGATCTGAGTTCGGACACGGAGGGAATCAAGAGGTGATACATCCAATTTCGGAAGGAGGCGAGGTGGAAGTCCTACTTCTTACCCCTCAGATGCAATCGGATGAGGTGGGCATTCGGGCACAGAACGAGGGTTTGATACGATTGACCGAAGAAGACGTTCCTCATTGGGATTATGAATTCCCCTTCTGGAATGAGTGCGAAGTTGTGCAAAACGGAAATTCAGTGACTTACAGAAGGGTGTCTATGCCGCTAAATGGGATAGACGAAATGATGCGTACTTGGATACAATCAATCGAACCGGATGCAGTAGTCTGCAGTGGTTCAAGGAGAAACGTAACTATGTGGGAGGACTGGATGGATGCGGGTGCCTCCCTCCTTAGATCCTCAGCAATGATGGGAGTCCCGACACTAGGAATTTGTTTCGGCCACCAACTTCTATGCAAGGCACTTGGGGCAGAGGTCAAGAGGGCCGATTCGATGTCGAGTGGAGTCTGGGAGTTAGATTTGAATCGAAAAGGCAGATCTGATGCCTTGTTTGCATCCAGAGGTAGCGGGGAGAATGGTTCTCCTGTAGCACTCTACTCCCATCAGGATCACGTAATCACGGTCCCGGATAGTTGCGAGCTTCTAGGTTCTGCAGAACACAACAGAGTTACTGCAGTCAGAGTGATTGGAAATAAAGGGGAAATGCTCCCAGCATGGGGGGTGCAATTTCACCCAGAGGCTGCGAAGGCAAGGGTGGAAAGAGCGTTCGAATGGGGGCACATTTCCAAGGAGGAAATGGAGGCTTTCCAACGTGAACACGACGGTGCTGGCATACTGAAGTCATTTGCCTCGGTAGTACATGCTCATCTTTGTTAATCCATGGAGGAAGTTTTCCTATTGGATTTGGATTAAATAGAGCACTCGATTCGGCGAGCCGAACTGATGGTGAAACTATGGACATGGACGGAGAACAACTAGGAACAATAGGAGTTGCAGCAGGTCTTTTTGGACTCGCAGTAGCTTTCTTCCTATACAACAAGGTAAATTCGATTAAGATTGAAAACGAGACTGTGGCAAAGATAACTGGAAGAATCCAGGATGGGGCAATGGCGTTCTTGTACGCCGAGTACAGACTCCTATCCATTTTCATTGTAGTTGTTGCCGCGGCACTATTCGTTGGAGGAGAGGAAAACGGACTAGGGTTCGAAACAATGGTTGCTTTCATTATTGGAGCGTTGTGCAGTGTGGCTGCGGGTTTCTCAGGAATGCGTTCTGCTACGAGTGCAAACGGCAGAACGGCCCAGGCAGCTGCTGATGGAGGACAATCCGCTGCTCTAACTACCTCTTACAATGGAGGAGCGGTGATGGGCCTCGCAGTTGGCGGCCTGGGGCTAGCAGGAATTTCTCTGATGTTCTACCTTGCTGAGACTGATTTCCTAGATGTGGAAAACATAGCAGGATTCGGAATGGGTGCCTCATCCATTGCACTATTCGCACGTGTTGGCGGAGGAATATACACTAAGGCTGCAGATGTGGGTGCAGATCTGGTTGGAAAGGTCGAGGCTGGCATTCCGGAAGACGATCCCCGGAACCCAGGAGTAATTGCGGACAACGTGGGAGATAACGTGGGAGACGTTGCAGGAATGGGCGCGGATATCTTCGAGTCATTCGTGGGAAGCATCATTGCAGCAATGGTAATTGCGGCGGCAAACGAGGATCTGCTAGGGCCAGATTATGTGATGATCCCAATAGTACTAGCAGTCGTGGGTTACATAGCTTCGATTATCGGAGTTTTCTCAATTACTGCAATGCAGAACATGGATGCTGGGGCTGCACTGAGAAACACTACGTTCATCGGAGCAGCGCTATTCATTGCAGGTGGTTTCTTTGCACTAGACCATCTAGGTCTGGACACATCGGTAATACAGGCCGTCGCTATAGGCTCACTGGTTGGAATCCTTATTGGGCTAGTTACTGAGTACTATACGGGCATCGAGGATGTGTTCTTCTTCAAGGTGAAGGCGATCCCGTACATAGGAGAAGCAAGCAAGACAGGGAGCGCTACCAACGCTATCGCAGGACTTGCAGTGGGAATGCAGTCAGTATTCATCCCAGTATTACTGATGGCAGCAGGGATATACGGAGCCAACGAGGTTATGGGGGGCGGAGATGCAGGACTCTATGGCATAGCAATGGCTGCAATGGGGATGTTAGGAACCGTCGGAGTCACGATGACAGTCGATGCTTACGGGCCGGTTGCAGACAACGCTGGTGGAATTGCAGAGATGTCTGGACTCGGTGACGATGTCAGGGAGATAACTGATGGCTTGGACTCTATTGGGAACACTACCGCTGCTATTGGGAAGGGTTTCGCTATTGGCAGTGCGGCACTGACTGCACTGGCGCTTTTTGCAGCGTTCAAGACGAGTGCAGAGCTTGAGGCAGCTGATCTGAGCCTGACAGAACCAATGGTGGTGATTGGCCTACTAATTGGAGCAGCACTACCATTCGTGGTAGCAGCTATGACGATGAAGTCAGTAGGTCGCGCTGCCGAGGATATGATTACGGAAATTAGAAGGCAGTTCAAGGAGATTGACGGACTACTTGAGGGCAGAGAAGGAGTAGAGCCTGACAGTGCGACCTGCGTGGACATCTCAACCAAGGCTGCTCTCCGGGAGATGGTGATGCCTGGAGTGGTTGCTGTAGCAAGTCCAGTTGCAATAGGAGTTCTACTAGGGAGTGCTGCCCTGGGAGGCACCCTGGCTGGTGCAACTGCCACAGGGGTTCTCATGGCCCTCTTCATGGCTAATGCAGGGGGTGCCTGGGACAACGCGAAGAAGGCAATAGAGCAAGGGCATATCGAAGGGGCTGCCAAGGGAGACGACGCCCATGGAGCTGCTGTTGTTGGAGACACCATAGGAGATCCGTTCAAGGACACTAGCGGACCATCTCTGAATATACTCATCAAGCTGATGAGCATCGTCAGCGTAGTAATTGCTGGAATGCTAACCAAGACCGGTGAGTTAGGGGCTCTTTGAGGATAATCTTGGGAGCGTCAGGCTCTTCATAGGTTGGCCCTAGCGGGAGTCATGGGGTCGCATCGCGCGTTAGCAATCATCACCATACTGATCTCTTCATCTCTTGCCGGTTGCACTGGAGGATCCTCCGGGGGAGGGGGTGTTGGATCTAATTCGATTGAGCGACCTACATGGGAGGTCGGGGACTGGTGGTTGTACACATTCTCCACCCCGGACTACAGCGATGACACTGCAAAGCTAGTCGTAGCAAGCACGGACGAGGAAGACGGTACTGCGTACATGCTCGCAATCTCTAGCATTACGGAAGCAAGAAGACATGCTGTCCTAAACCACAACCCTTTCCTGGGAAGAATTACTCACTCTGATCTAGCTGCGTTCGAGAACGGAGCACCCCAACCAGTGTTGAGTTTCCCCCTGGAAGAGGGGGGTTCGTGGTCCTTCACACTATTCTCGATGGAATGGAGTGCTTTCGTCTCCGATGTTTCCGGAAGTGTTGCAGTAGTAATAGCAAACTCCGAAGACGGTTCTAGGTTGGATTACGTTTTTGACAGTGAAATTGGTTTCTTCCAGTCATTCACATGGAAGGATTCTGCGGGAGTCTCAAACCTAAGGATGATGCTATCAGATTCGGGTTCAGGCCATACTGGTGACGTGTACTTCGTAAGGGGAGGGGATCTTTTCAGCGAAACATGGGAAGACCAGGGTAATGACATTGAGTTTAGGGATACTTTCCTAGTTAACGACCACCCTAGTGATGGGGAGTGGGATGAGATGATCTACTTCATCGACGCAGAATGTGGTTCAGGCTCATCCATTTCCTTTACACTGAGAGATCACATGTCGATTTCAGCTCTTGAGAGGATTTGGGGGCCCGGTGCAAGTGAGATGGGGACTCTGGGCACGATTCCGTATCCTTCGGGAGAGTATACCCTCACTGCCACCTTCACTGGTGGAACTACCTTCCTAGGAGTTAGGATTGCAGGTGGAATTACCCAATCGTGGACTCTCTGAGGTAGTCTATCAAGTGATCAGACCCACCTATGAAGGATGGGCCTTTCCCTCGTAAATCGAACACAACTGGAACCGTGCGATGTCCTGTCTCGGCTACCACCTCTTCCCTAAGGCCTTCTATGTGATCCAGATTCACTTCTTTGTAGGTCAGTCCCTTGGAGTCAAGAGTTCTGAATGCACGAGTGCAGTATGGGCACACAGTCTGTGTGAAGACGAGGAAGTCTTTCTCTACATCTCCGATGATGTCATGTAGCTGCGACAGGCTTCTGGCCCCCTTCATCATTGTCTAACCAGAGAGATTCCCCCAAATCCTCGAATTCATCATCCCCGTCCCATCTCCCCTCGAGGACCCTGTCTGTCTCATTCTCATCTATGAAGGCTAAGAAGAAGGAAGTGACAAGGGTCAGAGCGGCACCTA
>CAZPNT010000013.1:0-13278 GCA_964588055.1 uncultured Candidatus Poseidoniales archaeon
GACTGAGGAGGCATACGGATACGTCAGAGTTACCACTCCCGTTCTTGGAAAGAAAGAGCTGTTCGAGACGAGCGGTCACCTCCCTCACTACGCGGATGGAATGTACCCGCCGATGAAGATGGATGACGGTGATTACTACCTCAAAGCGATGAATTGCCCAATGCATCACCTAGTTTTCACCAACAGCAAGAGATCGTACAGGGAGCTTCCGATTAGGATTGCAGAATATGGGACCGTATATCGGAACGAGTTGTCGGGTACGCTAGCGGGACTGCTCAGGGTCAGGATGCTGTCGATGAACGATGCTCACGTCTACTGCACTCTGGACCAAGTGGCCAGTGAGGTTGAAAGCAACATTAGAATGGCTCAGGAATACTACGAAACCTTCGGCTTCGAAGACTACGACTTCCGCTTATCTCTGTGGGACCCCGAGAACAAGGACAAGTACATCGATCAACCGGAGAACTGGGAGGCGACTCAGAATCACCTGAGGGAGATAATGGATAGCTTGGGTGTCGATTACACCGAAGCCGTGGGCGAAGCTGCATTCTACGGGCCCAAGATAGACATACAATTCAGAACAGCCCTGGGAAGGGAAGAATCCATGTCCACGATTCAACTTGACTTCGCTGCTAAGGAGAGGTTCGGACTATCCTACATGGATGAGACGGGTAAAGAGAATGGGGAGGTTTTCGTCATCCACAGGGCCCCTCTGTCCACACATGAGAGATTCGTGGCGTTCCTTCTCGAGCAGTGGACTGGAAACCTACCTACCTGGCTATCCCCGATACAGGCCCAGGTAATCACCATCTCTGAGAAGCACAAGGATTACGCGGATCATGTCAGAGAGTCCCTCCAGATTGCAGGTGTGAGAGTGAGCGTGGATGACTCTGACAATACAATTGGGAAGAAGATAAGGACACACAGGAAAGGTCGCCCCGCATACATGCTGATTCTTGGAGACGATGAGATGAACGGCAATACGGTCTCAATCAGGGGAAGGAGCGGCAATCAGAAGAACGGCGTTTCCCTTGACGAGTTCGTTTCGGACATATTTGCAGAGATTTCCAACCGAGCAAGGGAGCTCTCTCTTGACGAGTGAAGTATCAAGACTGGACCCCGCCTAGGGATGTCAGAAATGGCGACTAAGGAAGGCGAAGCGAGGGATGACACATCGGAGGCGATGCTGTCCACGGCGAGGTCAGTAATTCGAACGTGCCTCCAAGTCAGGAGGGAGGAGGACGTGCTAGTCATCACCGACCCGGAAACAGCAGAAGTTGGTCAATCGCTTTACGAAGAGGCTGCAAGAGTAACCGATAGGATACTGCTTGTGATGATGCCGCCCACACAGAAACCCGGGAAGGAGCCCCCCCTACCCGTTGCGGACATCATGAGGAAGAACAGAGTGATAATTATCGCAACAAAGGATTCCCTTACCCACACCAGAGCTAGGCAACAGGCGACCAAGGAGGGAGCGAGGATTGTCTCCATGCCAGGAATAGGGAGAGTGGCCTTCGAATCCGGGGGAATGACCGCGGACTACAACGCCCTACAGAGAGAGATAAGTGGGATGAGTTCTGTTTTCAGGAGAAAGAGGAGGCTCCGGGTGAAGTCTCCATCTGGTACTGACGTAGAGTTCCAAACGGGAGGAAGGTGGGTGCTCGAGGACAATGGGATATGCAACAGGCCCAGCCAGATTTCGAACCTTCCAGCAGGGAAGGTGTTTGTCGTCCCAAAGGAGAATAGCATGAACGGGACTATCGTAATAGACGGATCATGGGAGGGGATTATGCTAGAGGAGCCACTGACTTTCCAAATCGAGGATGGCATGGTCGTCAGCATTTCCGGGGGGGATCTCGCCAATGAGATAGAGGGGGCCTTCGAGCTAGCCAAGGCTGGAATCAGGAGCTCCAAGAGGGATCTGATATGGACGGTTGCAGAATTCGGATTCGGAATGAATCCAAAGGCGACTGAGATAGTTGGGAACAGGGTCGAGGACCTTGTCGTAAGGGGCTCAGCCTATTTCGGATTCGGCGATAATACACACCTGGGAGGGTCTGCTAGGGTGGGAATACACCAGAGAGGAGCGATTAGGAGTCCGGAGGTAGTGCTTGAGGATTCCACCATACTATCCGATGGAAAGGTCTCAATTCGATAGGTGATGCCATGCGCGGAGTACTATGGTGCAATGGTTCGACACCTTCGAAGTCTGTCGTTGAGTGGATTGTCGCCTCCGAGACTCCGGTATTCGGAGTCGATGGGGGTGCCGATAAGGCACATGAATTGGGTATCGAGGTATTAGAGGTACTAGGGGACATGGACTCGTTTGACGCGTCTTCGTGGGAGGATGTGGCTGTCCCACTACATGGTCAGTCAACCAGTGATCTGGCTAAGTCAATAGAATTACTGATTGAAAGAGGGTTCGAGGAAATTGAGATTGTAGGGGCCGATGGGGGTGATCCCAGCCACGTTCTGGGAAACTGGGCCTCCATGAACGACGCACCCCCTGGTGCCAGGATTAGAATCCATCACGATGATCAAGTATCCACGAGGATTCACCCCGATGACGGGGAGTTCTCCATGCAGTTCGACGATGAGGAGGAGTTCTCCGTGTTCGCCCTTGAACAGGGCAGGGTTTGGATATCGGGGGCGAAATGGGAGATAGGCGGAGATTCAATGGGGCTCTCATCTAGAGGCCTGCATAACGAGGGAACCGGAGAGGTTGTGACAATCAAAGGAGAGGGTGTCCTCGTTTTGATCTCGAAGCGGTGACCGCTACTCTTCCTCATGGGCCTTCATTGCGAGCATGAGTGCGATCGGGCGGGTTCTCTCGTCCTCCTCAAGTGCGATTCTAGCGATAATCATAATTGGAACTCCAATTATTGCTCCAGAAATCCCCCAGACTGATGAGCTGACCATCACCGTGAGCAGGAGTACCAATGGGGAGATGCCCAACCTCTGGCCGGATATATTCGGCTCAATGAATGAGCCGAATAGCTGCTGGTTCCCGATCATTGCTGCTGCGAGTAAAAGCGCCTCTAGTGGTTCCAGGACGATAAGGGCGATCATCATGGGAGGAATAGTTGCGAGTATTGCCCCGAGGATGGGGATAAAATCCAGCAGGAAGCAAAGAACTCCAAACAAAAACCAACCTGGAATTCCCATGAACCACAAAAGGAATGCTAGGACTATAGCTTGACCAGCACTGCAAGTTGCCTTCGAAATGACGTAGGTAGAAATCGCCTCGGAGGAGTTAGAGACAATCGTACGAACCCTGCTATATGATCCCGGGAATGCCGACTTGAATCGTCCTGGGAGGCTCTTCTCCTCTAAAATCAGGAAGATAACGAAGACTGCGACCGTGACCATCGTGGTCATGAATGAGGCCAAATCTGCGAGTATGTTTGTGGCGAAATCCTGGATGTTCTGCGGGTCCAGAACGTTCTCGATGGTTTCCTGACTGGTAATCACGTCCTCCAGACCATAGAGGTTGGCCTCACCTAGGTTTGTCCACTTCTCGTCGAATTTGTCGATTAGTCCCCCTTCCTTGTTCATCTCATCCTTGAACTGGTCGATATTCCTGTACAGGAGAATTGACACGCCGTATGAGGCGACTGCTCCGATAGCTAGGATGACGCCGTAGGCCAGCATGGGCATCCTTGCAACAACATCGAAGCGCTCGATGAGGTACTGCTCAGGCGCTCTAATTAGGAAGTAGATTAGAACAGCTATCGCTAGTGGCATTAGTATCGGTTTCAAATTCACCAGAACAAGATAGCCCACCAAAGTGATAATTGCGAAGTTCGCGGTTGTGGCACTATTCGATCTCCTAGTAGCCGATACCCTGTCCTCCATGAACTGCGGAGAGAGGATTAGCAATCAAGAGTTTCCCCGGACGCTATTCAAGAAACGGCTCTACGATACACCTCTAGGAAGCTCTCCGCATTGCCATCGAGAGTGTACCTGTCGAGGACTCTTTTCCTCCCTTCTGCCCCCTTCTCAAGGAGTCCTTTCGAAGAAGAAATCTCAGAAATTATTGCTTCGGACAGAGAGTCTATCGATCCAAGCTCGAATAGTGCGCCCACGCTGGAGTCCACCATCTCCGGAAGTGGACCGTGGTCTACCGTAACCACCGGAGTTCCAGAGCTCATTGCCTCTAGAGGAATTAGTCCCTGGCCCTCGTAGTATGAGGGGTAAACCACTAGGTCCGAGGCCCTGTACATCTCGGAAATCTGCTCGAACGCCATCCCAGACTCAATCGTCACCCTGTCACTAATTCCCAGTCTTGAGGCCAATCGGTTTAGTTTTCCACGTAGGGATCCTCTTCCGATAATGACCAGGTGCGAGTCGTTCGACTTAGCAACCTTAGAGAAAGAGCGAAGCAGCAAACCATGTCCCTTCCTTGCTGCTAGTCTGCCAACCGCTAGCAACAGGGTGGTTTCTGGCCCCATTCCATACCTCTTCCTAATCTCACTGACCTTGTGGGTTTCTTCCTCGCTGTCTAGATGCATAGGAACGAACATACTGGTGTCTACTCCCCAGTGAATGACCTGGCAATCCCAATCAGATTGAGGAGCATACCTTGACTCTAGGTCGAGTTTTGTTGCCTCGGAATTAGGGACTATTACGGAAGATTTCTGGATTGCCGAATTCTCAAAATTTGAGTACCTCCCAGCCATGAATCGAATTGCGATATCATTGGGATTTGACCAAACTGCTGGTTCCCCGAATCTAGCTGCAAGAATGAGGCCATCCCTCTCACCAAGCCATGTCCCATGCATCGAAGATACAACGGGAGCTACTGCACTGATGCACCTGTCAAACTGGGAGTTGTCCCAAGAAACCATAGGGCAGTGGAGGTGAACAACGTCCACTGGGGACTCAGAATGCAGGCGAACCAGAGCTTTGAGAGCCGATCTCCCATATGACCTTGTGAATTCGAGTGGAATCTTTAACCAAGGTACCTCGATTATCTCCACGCCTTCCAACTGTGGGGGTTTGCCTCTTGATTTCCTGGTGATGACAGAAATCTTGTGACCCATATCCGCTAGTCTTGATGATAGATGGTAGACAGTTGACCCCATTCCGCCCCATCTCGGCGGATACTCTCCTGATATCATCGCGACATGCATGTACTCGCCGGTAAACCGGTCTAGGGAGGCATTATTGAAGAGCGCGGGGGAGAGAGAATCACTACAATGGTTCAAAAATAGGTCCATTTTGGGCAATTTCCCATGGAAGGACCATTGCCCGTACACGTTACCGTGGTGATACCCACTCGAAACGAAGAGGAGGCCATAGTGGACACTATTCGCTCCGTGCCTAACGACGGATGGTGCCAGAAGCTAGATTTCTTGGTGATTGACGGTAATTCTGAGGATCGGACCAGGGAGCTGGCAGAAGAGGAGGGGGCCACGGTTTACCTCGAAGGGAGGAAGGGTTATGGAAGGGCATACCGGACTGGTTTTGCCATGGCTCCCGGGCAAGTGATTGTGACTATGGATGCGGATTGCACCTATCCTGGAGAGGTGGTTCCAGAGATGGTTCAGAAACTGGTTGAAGAGGACCTTCAGTTCATCACGTGTGATCGCCTAAGGAAGGCCGAGGACGGTTCGATGTCTGGCCTCCATGGGTTCGGCAATTGGGCACTTTCGTTTACAGCAAGGATGCTTTTCTTCTATGGAATCCACGACTCTCAGTCGGGAATGTGGGTATTCAGGAAGGAGATAATGGAAAACCCGAGGATGCGACCTACTAACGACGGGATGCCCCTCTCAGAAGAGATGAAAATCAATGCAAGGAGGTGCTTCGGGCGGTCCAAAGCAGTGGAGATCTCAGTCCCATACAGAACTAGAGTTGGTCAGGCTGAGATCAACACATGGGGAGACGGTTGGAAGAACTTCAAGTTCCTATTCGCAAAGAGAGTTGGTCTGAACAGGGAGAGGACTCCCTGGGGTCCGGAGAGTTAGTCTTCAGAGTCGAACTCCTCGTCCAATTCCCTAGGGTCGAAGGATGACCATGACTCGATTACCTCCATGTCCTTTGCGATCTCCGCCATCTTTGCCCTGCTGTAAGCCACACCTGCCATTGAAAGTGAAACTAGTGCTATGATTAGGATTGGAATTCCGAAAGAAGAGACCCAGGACTCGAGGCCACCCTTGTCAGATTCTACTATGGGAACAGTGTGTACCTGCCCAGGACTGACCAGGTCCCCATCAATGGCAAAGACCTCCACCCTTGCCCAAGACCCCCCGGAGACCACCCAGGAGAATCTTGACGTCCAAATCCCATCGCCCTCGACTGAGTCTCCGTTAGTACCGTCGTCGTAGAAGTACATGGCCACGGATTTCCCGCCTGATATCAGCTCTCCTCGAACAGTATCTGTCGTGCCATCTGCATCCTGCACCCTTACGGTTGTCGTGACCTCGGTAGGTACTCCGTCTTCCACCCTTAGGACTGAGACCATGAGGTCGAAAACTTCCGGGGAGCTGGATCCAATAGTTAGGTTGACAGAAGAGAAAGAAACGTCCCCCCTGGAGTCCTGGACGAGCAAGTCTATCCTGACGGAACCCGGTTGGAACGTCATGTTGAGTGAGGTGCTATCGCTGACCAGTGCACCGTCGACCCTCCACTCGTAAAGTACGATGTCATCATCGAAATCGAACGATTCTGATGCGCTTAGGACGGCTGCTTGGCCCGGAGGCAGGTACTGTCCATCTGACATTCCCGATATGACGGCTACGGGTCCGGTCTCCAAGACTGTGATGACCTGTTGGTGGTTCCTCTCCTTCCCATTCTGATCAATTAGGAGGAACGATAGGTTGTGGACTCCGGAAATGAGGTAGTCATTGTACCAGTATTCAGTAGACTTCGAGTCCAGGATCACCCCCTGTATGTCTGATGTTACCGTGACAAAGAATTCGTCACCGTCCATGTCCACCGACCTCCTGAAGTCGAAAAGAACTGGGAGGTTAGAGTATACCTGGACATCTGGGAGAGGTGAGTCTAGAATCAACAACGGTGCTGAGTCGGAGACGTATATCTCGATCTGATCGGACACTGGACCACTCCCATCGTCCAATGTGAGCGAAATGAGGTGTGCACCTGCAGGTAGACGGGTCAAAAGCTCCCAATCAGTTCCAAGTGGTTCTTCCATTTTGTCAGACTCCCACAGAACAGAGACAAGGTCTCGACTAGTGGTGGAGCTTGGATTGCACAGTAGTCCACTACCGTTGTTCTGAAGTTCCGAGCATGAGAGGTCCCAGTCTCCAGAACCAGTCGAGTCTAGGAGTATTAACTCAGATGAGTCGGTGTAAATTCCGGATAGCGGATTGGAAATTATCACGTTGGGCACAGAGTTGGACACATGGATAACCTCGGAATGTGCGTTCCACTGCCCGGCATGCTCACCCCTGGTGTCACTGGCCTTCATCGTGATGGTGTGAGTCCCCTTGCTGAGTGTGCCTGTCCATTCAGGGAGTTCTGGAGAGGATCCTTCGGCGAGCAGGCCATCTATGTCGCTGTGGAACTCGAACCTGACGTCGTCCCCCTCTGGGTCTGTGGTGTCGAAGCCAGTCAGTGCCACCCAGTCTGCTGAAGTCTCCCCCGTTCTTGTGATCTCCATGATTGGCTCTGGGATTTCATTGTACAGTTCCACGCTGAATGTCCACGATACTTCGGAGTTTACCCCATCCCAAACCACTACTGAGAGTGTGAATGAGCCATCATTTGGACCAGTGAACGACCTGACTATCTGCATTGGGCATTGTGGGTTATCTGGGTCTGGGTCTGGGTCAGACTCGTAGGAGGCCGTGGCCCAGCACCAAAGTTGGTCGCCCTCTGGGTCGTAAGTCCCAGTTAGATCAATCGTGACATTGGCCGTTTCCCCCAAGTAGAGAGTCCCCCAGGATGATATCGCCGGGGAGGTCCCGACGTTCAGAACCGGTGGTAGATTGATGAGCTCAATTGTACGAGTCTCATTGACGCAGTGCCCTTCTGAGTCGCAGACTTCGAGTGTGATTGACTGACTGCCATCCGTTAGGCACGGATTCGAGTCGTTTTGGTTGGCTACGAAGAGAGAACCGTTACTGGACAGAGCCGAGCATGAGGAGGAGATGTCTCCGTCTATGCTGCTCGACCAACTATACGTGAGGTCATCGAAGTCCAGATCCCAACTCTCGCTAGCATCGAATACTATCTCGCTTCCACTAGAGTACTCGGACTCATCCAATGGTGACTCCCAAAGGATGAACGGTGGTTGGTTGCTGAGTTCGACTCTGCAGAATACTCTCTTGTCTTCGTCCATTTGTATTGGCTGCGAGTCGTTGTGCACGCCATCATAGTCGCATCCCACGTATGCTGTGTTGATTGCCGACCAACCCTGTAGGGGAGTCCAGCGCTCACCTACGAAGGGACCGTAATCGAACATTCCCTCGTATGGCTGAGTTTCCAACACATCGCTCTCGAATTGCTCGAAGGAGATGTTCACTGAGGCCATCGGGATGTTGAGGAGATTCTGGTTGATTGTGTGTACGTCAAGCATCCACATGATGTCAACTATGACGTCATCCTCGGAGCTCTCGGGAGTTAGGAGTGGACCAGAGGAAATCCAACGAAGATGAGAGCTCGTGTTCAGGGAGAAGGAGCTACCTCCTCCCAAGCGAGTTACTAATGACGAGTCGGTGAAGTTGACGGTGCTGACGTCAATCGAGGGAAGCTTGTCGCAGATTAGTGAGATTCCTGTGGCGTTCAAATCGGAGTGTGAATGCAGGTCTAGACAGTGTGAAGAGCTGTCCCAGATGACACTGTTAGAGATGGTCGAAGGCGTTGATCCTCTCGCCTTCCAGTACATCCCTCCCCCATCTCCACTCAGGTCGAGTCCGCTGATCTCTGCATCCACTTCCTCAAGCCAGACAGAGTAGTTGGAGGAGAGTGAATTGATAGCGATGTCATCCAGGATTACCGTTCCCGGGAACAGGTTTCCAGTGTTATCGATATCCAGAGATGGCTCCGAGAGTGCACCCTCGATTGTAGTGGAGATGAGTTGCAAGTCAATACTGTCACGGACCACGATTCCCCTCTGATCACCGTCTGAAGAGCATGAGTGGCAAGTAACGTTCTTCCCACCGCTCATCACGTAGTTAGACTCCCGGAAGAAAAGTCCTGCTGATTCTGAGGATCCTATTCCGTTCCCCGAGGTGTGCACGAACGACAACTCGACGTTGCTGGAATCGGAGACCGAGACTCCGCTTCCTGCATTGTCCTCGCTAAGGAGATGGGCAACCCTGGGGTGGAATTCTGCAAAGGAGACTCCGTTGGCACCGTTTTCGCTAATTGTCCAGTTGTTCCCAATCACCCCTCCCTTGGCCATAACTACGCCGGCTCCTGTCGAGTTCTCGACAACTAGGTCAGAGACCTCCGCCGGCCCCTTGCTGGTCCAGCTGGTGCTTCTGAATAGCAACCCTGCGCCCTCATGTGGTTGAGAAGGGGACTCTGGTCCGTTGTTTCGAATGGTCACATTAGACAGAGAAGTGGAGGAGTCAGTTGTGTAAGCCCGTATTCCCACTATCTTGTTCTCCTCTATCACAGCATCCGTGATACGGGCCCCTGACGTGTTAATGTCGAAGGCAGCACCGATTCCGAGACCTGGGGTCTTCGCATCCGGACCGCCAGTGCCCCTAATCTCTAGCCCAGAGAAAACGGCGTTGGTCTGGAGGTTTGAGTAGTTGGTGTGATCGTAGCGCTCAACGAGCACCCCCCTGTACTGACAGTCCTCTATTCTGGTGTTCATGAACGTTGGTCGGGTCGTAGTATCCGATATGTGCCTGACAATGATTCCATTGTCTGACCTGGTGATGTTCGAATCCGTGAATAGAGGGATCGAGTCCTCCACCCAAATTGCAGCTGCTGCGGCTAGGGTAGCTCCGGATACGTTGTAGACGGAGATGCCGTCCCACAGGCCTCCGGAGTTGTACCAAAGATTGACGCCTCTAGTAACTAGGTTCCCGATGGTAGCTCCCTGAACGATAGGTGCGGATGAGGCCCCGGAGGATATCCCTATCCCGTACCTCCATGTCGATGAGGCCCCGTGCATGTCTTGCCCCCCACCGTCTATCACAACGTCTCTAATCGTTGGGGATGCCCCATCGAAAAGATCGATTGCGACTCTATCGACATCGAAAACGTGGAGATTGCTGATGATCGGATTGCTGCCATAGATGGTGACTCCGTACTCACCTCCGGTTATTGTGAGGTTATCGATGGTCGAACCTAGGTTGTTGGAGCTGGAGTTGAATATCACCCCCCTGTGGTCTCCGGAAATGGACTCGAGAGTAACTGGTGAGGACTCTGTGCCCTCGATTGAAATCCTCCCATCCACCCCAAGGCGCTCCCCGTCCCCTAGAAGAACCGAGGTCCCGGCCTGAATGACCAGAACTTGGTTGGACTGCACTAGATAGCCATCCGGAAGCGAGATGGTCCCGCTCCAGATGGTAGTAGAGCGCGAAAGGCTGGCCGATGCACCGGACAGAATCGGGGCCAATAGCAGCATCAGGACCAGCGAGACTGCTAAGCGCATGGGCCCTGCCGTTGGCAATCAGGGTTAATCACTTGCGTGGTTTGACCCATCCTGAGTATGCCACAGTAGGAGTCATAAGCGTCCAGATGGGCCGAACGTCCGAATGACGTCACTCGCGTGGATTCTGATTTCCTGCGAGCCGGGTCGAGAGAGGGACGTGTACCTCCAACTTCTCGAAATGAAGACCGTGTCGGAGGTCTCAGTGGTTTACGGTGAGCTCGACCTGGTGGCAAGGATAAACTTCGAGAGCGAGAAGGAGATGTCACGTACCCTGATAGAGGAGATGAGGCATGTGGAAGGGATAAGGAAGACCGAGACCCTGATCGCGGTGGAGGTGTGAGATTTGGCCGTTGGATTCGTTCTGATAACTACCGAACCAGGAGAGGAGGTCAGGGTGAGGGAGAAGGTTGCTGAAATCGACTGCGTCAAGGGCATCTGGGTCGTCTTCGGGAACTTCGACTGCTTCGTCAAGGTGGAGGCCGACGACGAGTCGGATCTCACAGAGGCTATCGTCCAGGGCATCAGGTCGGTTCCGGGAATCGTCGATACCAGGACCCTGATCGGGGCTGAGATCTAGAGCGCCCTACTCAGCATGGCAGTCAGTTCCCTAGATGCATTACCGCTTCCCGAAGACCGCAGTCGGACGATGGCCTCCTTCCAGCTTGAGAGCCTCTCGTCCCTGTTGATGGCCCCTCTCCAGTACCACCAGTGGGCCAGAGCACGCCGGTGGTGTGCCAGGGACTCGTTGAGGGAACCGTGGTCGAATTGCGAGTGAGCCTCCACGAGCCATTTGGGGGGTTCTGAGCAGGCCTCCAGGGACATGTGTATGGTCCTGAGCTTGTCGAACGGGTCCTTCGAAGAGTCTATGTGCGATCTAGCAGCCTCCAACGCATCGTAAAGGAAGGCCTCTCCCTCGGTTCCCGCTGACAGCCTTGACATCAGGTTCAGAGAGGGAATCCGAGGGTCATCGGAGCCGATCTTGCCCTCTATCGAGTCACGGGTCCTGGAGGCTCCCTCCATGTCCCCTGTGTCCAATGCCAGGGAGTGCCTGAGTAGGTCCAATGCCAGGGAGGCAAGCTCCCTGTCCTCCGCTCCTAGGTCCGAGAGCCTGACAGAGTCTGCCTCGGAAAGCAGAGACTGCGGAGAAATCTGACTTTCTGTTCCAGGGATCCTGTCGTCGTACTTCCTCACCAGTGATGATATCTCGGCCCTGACCCTGTCTCCCGGGTCCAGTCTGGAGATTGCGGAAGCCTCCAGCTCTTCGGCCTTCTCCCACTCCCCCTCGGCTCTGGCCAGCCTAGAGGAAATCAGGTCCTTCCTGGGTCCCTCACCCAGGGAATCTATGTAGCCAGATGCCACACTCGACTCCCCCCTCTCCAGTGCGATGTCAGCAGCCAACTCGAAGAGACCCTCCTCCGGATTTGATGTGATGGCGTGATCCAGGACCACAGCTGCTGCAGCCGAGTCCTCTTCCATTATCTCGATGACGCTGTCCTCAATCCACTCAGGTTCTACCTCTGATCCTGATTCCAGCCTGTGGTGTGTCTCAATCCTCCTCGCTCGTGGGCCCTTGCGGTCAGCCCACATGTCCGCAAGCTTGGAGTGCAAGCTAGCAGCTCCCTCTCCCCCCAGAGTGGTCCTCCTGACATTCCTGACCAGGTGATGGGGCTCGACGAGCTGCCCTGCCCATCTTAGTATGGCGGAGTCGTCCAGCTCCTCGGTCCCATCTGGTTCTAGCATCTCCCCCACTTCCAGTGGCAGTGGTGAGAGGGAAAGCTCGTCCAATGAAGAAGCCCCATCCTGGGTCAACCTCCTGAGAACCTGGGACTCGACGAACTCCTGTACTGCTCCAGCCCCTGGAAGGTCGTCATCCGGTGACCAGAGCTTGATCCCCAGAGGGTGCCCGTCCATTGCCAGGCATACTTCCATAGCCTCCTGGTCGCCCATCCCTTCCGGGAGTAGGCCCCTAGCAGCCGATGGCTCCAGCCCTTCCAGCCTGATTGGATCGAAGCCGGAGATATCTGGGAATGGGTTCGGCGCCCTGGTCACCACAAGCACGACTGCGGAGGTCGCGGAGCATGCTTCCAGCATCTGCTGGATTGATTCTGTGTGCCTTTCGCTTGACTGCTGGGCCTCGTCAAGGACTAGCAGCGTCTTGTTCGAGTCTGCTCTGGCGGCTATTGCATCCTTCGAAGATGGGGTCCTACCTCCGAACCACATACCTGCTATCGAGGAGGGGTCTGAGTCGGTCTGACAAGTCGCCCACCTCACTAGCCAGCCTTCGTTCAGCACTGACTCGGTCAGGGCTGTGGCGACGGTCGTCTTGCCTATCCCTGGCAGGCCCTCCAGGAGAATGCTCCTTCCCTCTGAGAGGGCCGTTGTCAAAGGCCCAATCACATCCCCTCTGCCATGGAGAAGGGTCTGCTCTGGAATGGGCCCTACTGATCTGCCTCTTCGCTTGTTCTTCCGGGGAGCCTTCTGCGCTGCTATCTCCCTCCCACTGTCCGTCGCGTGGTACACCTTCCTACGACGAGGTGCACCTATGACGTGCGCTGACCTGGAGGAAACCAGGCCCTCCTCCTCCAGTGACTTCAGAGGCGGGTGAAGCGCCGATCTCACCACTCCGAGGTGCTCGGCTAGACCCGCCAGGGATATTGACCTGGGGACGTCCCAAGACTCCTCGAGGTCCCTCCCGAAGCCCG
>CAZPNT010000014.1:0-12962 GCA_964588055.1 uncultured Candidatus Poseidoniales archaeon
GCCCCAAGCATTGATATCATTGGTCTCGGGATTACCATGTTCTTGCTAACTACTCTGCCTGTAGCAATTGGGATGACCATTAGGGCTACAAAACCCAGTACAGCAGACTCGATGGACAGGGGAGTTAGCCTAACTGCAGCTGTCCTGTTTGTGATTATCGTACTGGCGGCAATAGCCAGTGAGTGGGATACACTGATGGACAACATCGGAACCCTCGGCCCCTCTGTGGTGGCACTGAACGCCCTGATGCTAACAATCGGCTATCAGAGCGCCAAACTACTCAATCTAGAGCCTGCAAGGGCCACTACGGTTTCAATCGAGAGTGGGATACAGAATGCGACTGTAGGAATTACAGTTGGAGGGCTGATACTTGCTTCCCCGAGTGGGGGACTATCCACTCTAAGCCTGCCCTCAGGAGTATATGGGGTGCTGATGTACCTAGTCATAGCACCTTTCATTTACCAGAGAATCTCCTCTTCCGGACACTCGGAGAACTCTGATACTTGACTAGCAACGAAGACGAACGGCTATATTCTCTAGGTTGTCGAGGTGGCATGTGAGAGTCGCCATACTGGTGCTGGTGATGGTTGTATTTGCTCCTGCTGGGCAGGCCCTGGGAGAAGTAGAGCCTGAAAATAGGCCTACAGTAGTTTTGAAAGATGTCCTGGAGACATACTCCAGATCGGTCCAGATTGCCTTCGATAGAGTTTCTGATATCGATTCATACGAAGAGGAGGAGTTGGTTAGAGTTGATTCTTGGCTGGTTGTTACAGGAATCCCAATTGAGGAGCACCACAGGACAACAGCGGAGCCTGATGAGACGGAGCCAGTAAAGATTCTCAGGGGCTCTTTCATTTGGACCTTCGACGATTCCAGCAAAGCACTCGATCAGCTAAGAAAATCATCTCTGGAAGGGGAGATTGAGTCTTTCTCACCCCTATTGGAGAAGTCGCTCTCAACGAGATTCGAGCCAAACGACCCATTCTACGATGACCAATGGCACCTAAACAACTCTGGACAGACTAGTGGAACTTCCGGGGAGGATGCAAATGTCACTGCTGTTTGGAACTCGTACAATGGTTCTGGTGTTGTAATCAGTGTGATTGATGACGGTGTCGAGCATTCGCATCCAGACCTTAATTCCAACTATCTCTCTCAGCACTCCTATGACTGGTGCGGAGATGATCCTGATCCCGATCCGAACTCCTGGGACGGTCATGGAACAGCGGTTGCGGGAGTAGCTGCAGGGACGGGGAACAACTCAATCGGAGTTACGGGTGCAGCCTTTGGAGCTAATATTGCTGGTCACAGGCTGATAGCATGTGGGTTCTCTGACTCTACTTCTGCAGATGCTCTGAGTTATGACAATGGAGACATTGACATCTACTCAAACTCATGGGGACCCTATGATGATGGGAACAGGCTTGAAGGACCTGGGCCAATTACTATTGCAGCTATTGAGGATTCAATATACAATGGAAGATCCGGCTTGGGGAACATATACACATGGGCTGCTGGAAACGGCCTGGAAGAAAATGACAATTCGAACTACGATGGATATGCAAGTCTGAGGTATGCGATAGCAGTAGCCGCCATTACCCACTATGGTGACCAATCATGGTATTCAGAACCAGGAGCAAACATTCTGGTTACTGCACACTCTAACGGTGGAACTCCAACCTATGAGGGCATCACCACCACGGATATTACTGGAACAGGCGGTTATAGTGGAGGAGACGTTACTCACGACTTCGGGGGGACCTCTAGTGCAACACCCCTTGCCTCGGGAGTAATTGCTCTCATTCTTGAGGCGAATCCGGATCTGACTTGGCGTGATGTTCAGAATATCCTCGTGCATAGCTCCAGGAAGAACGATGTAAACGATTCTTCATGGTCTGTGAACGGGGCAGGCCTCACAGTTTCTCACAAGTATGGATTCGGAGCAGTAGATGCTGGTGCAGCAGTGTCATTGGCCGAGAATTGGACCAGCAGCGGAGTGGAGTCCAACGCTAGTTTCGGGCCTTTCACTGAAAATTTCGCCATCGACAACGGACCTAGCTCATGGACTGAGTTCAACCTCTCGGTTCCAATAGACTTGAGTCTGGAGTCCATAGACGTAATTGTCGACATCGCCCACTCTGCTAGAGGGGAGTTGGACATAGTGCTAGAGTCACCGAGCGGTCATCAGTCGTGGCTTGCCGAGGTGCATAATGACAACAATGCCGACTACTCAAACTGGAGGTTTGGGACAGTTCAGCACTGGGACGAGTCCTCCCAAGGAAACTGGACACTGAAGGTTAGAGATTCGGTCACAGGATCTAACTCCGGGACATTAAACTCATGGGAGTTGATATTCCATGGAGTTGGAAATGTAACTGACACAGACGGTGATGGGTGGCCAGACTACAACGACAACGATGACGACAACGATGGTTGGACAGACATAGATGAGCAGGCTTGCTCCACTGACCCTCTAGACAACGCCTCCACTCCTTTGGACACTGACTCAGACGGAGACTGCAACTACATTGACTCGGATGATGACGGGGATGGCTTCGAGGACACGGTCGAGCAAGCTTGCGCTACTGACCCACTGGACAACTCCTCCGCCCCCACGGACACCGATTCAGACGGAGACTGCAACTACATAGACGAGGACGACGACGACGATGCTTGGAACGACTCGATTGAGCTGTCATGCTCAACTGATCCACTGGACAACTCCTCCACCCCCATGGACACCGACTCAGACGGAGACTGCGACTACCTAGACGAGGACGACGATGGGGACGGCTTGAGTGATGAAAACGAGACCTCTATTCATATGACAGATCCACTTGATTCTGACTCCGATGACGATGGATTGGACGACTATCAGGAAATTGTAATCTATGGAACCAAAGCAATAGACAACGACACCGACGACGATAGTCTAGACGATTACCAAGAGGTAATGATCTACGGAACCAATCCACTGTCATACGATTCGGATGCAGATGGAATCAACGATTACGACGAGGTCTTCGTATGGTTGTCTGATCCCTTGACTTTCGATCCAGACAATGACTCAGACGACTACTATCACTTCCAGGACTGCGATGACGATGATGCTGAGGTGAATCCTGGGATGGAAGAATCGCTCAATGGCAAGGATGACAATTGCGATGGTTTTGAGGACGAGGGTTTCAATGATTCAGACCAAGATGGAGACGGATTGTCAGACTGGGAGGAGTTCCACATCCACGGAACTAGCCCTGAAAATCCTGACACAGATGGGGATGGGATCCTAGATCAACAGGAGTTGGAGTATGGGAGCAATCCATTGGTAGTAGATCTGGACTCAGATGGTGATGGAGCCTACTGGTTCGATGATTGTGATGACAATGACTCTAGCTTTGCTCCAGACGTTTCTGAGACCTTGGATGGGCTAGACAATGATTGCGACGACGACATAGATGAGGACTTCTTCTGGATGGATTCGGACATGGATGGATTGAGTGACTACGCAGAGTATCACCAATACTCTACCGATCCAAATGACGGAGATTCTGACGGGGACGGCTTGCCTGATGGAACTGAATTGTTTGACTTGATGTCTGACCCACTGGTTGCTGACCCAGACTCTGACTTAGATGGCTGGTACCACTTCCAGGATTGCGACGACGATGACTTCGAAAGGGCCCCGGAGCGCCCGGAGGAGCTGGATGGGAAAGACAACGACTGCGATGAATTGGTGGATGAGGACTTCTATGAAATTGATACTGACGGCGATGGCCTCAGTGACTATTCGGAGTACCACAACTACAGTACTTCCTTCGATTCTGCCGACACCGATCAAGACGGTGTAGATGATGGGACTGAGGTTGCTAACGGCCTTTCAAGCCCGGTTTACACCGATTACGACAAAGACAATGACGGATTCTACGAGTACGAGGACTGTGACGATCTAGTCGGGAGTACTTACCCGGGGGCTCTAGAACAATGGAACGGGGTTGACGATGACTGCGATGGGGAAGAGGACGAGTTCGTCAACAGGCTAGGCCTGGTCATGTCAAACCATGAGAAGTCAATGGGAGCTGTTTTCCTAGCTAACGGGGATATCTACGATGGTCCCAATACATACGGTTCGATACCCGTAGCCTGGGACTCGGCAAACGAAACATTTGAAATCTCCATTTCCGGTATTCGGAGTTCTGTTGATGCGGTGATAACTTGGTCGATGAGCGGTTATTCCCTGGAGGTCAATACAACCCAAGATGGGAAGACTGTCATTTTGATGCCTATTGATTGCAGAGGTACAGAATTGAATATGCAAATACAGTTCTGTGATGAGGGGTCATCAATTCAGAAAATAAAGGCAGTTGTCTCAGAAGACGACTACTATACTGAGATCGAGTGGGATGTCATGGTGTCGATATGGGTAGAGCCCCAACCAGAGAATCGGCTTGTCTCGGTTATCTCCAGCCCTGCAGGCATAGTTGGAACAATCGCATTCCTGATTGGCCTGTCTGCAGGAGGATTCCTGATCGGTCTGAGAATCTCAAAGGCGAAAGAGTTGCAAGATGCTCTCGAAGCATACGGAGTTAGTCCAGAGAGGCTGGCTATCAGTCCTGAGAACAAAGGAGTGGAGTTGCCTTCAGCTCCAGAGATACCTTGGTCGAACGATGAAATCTTGTGAGCCAGGTAAACAAACACCGGGTGTCAGTTATCTTCCTCTTCATCTGTCGAACCTGCTGGACCCCATTCTGCATCCGGGGATCCTCCTGACCACTCTCCGAAGACCGCTATGTCCTCGATGTCCTCGTCCTCCCTCCAAGGAGGCTCGCCATCTGAACCGCTGATTATCAAACACCCCTCGTCGTCAAGCCTCCTCTTCAGAGTAGATACTCCTCTCTTGACTGGCAAGAGATGGCCGATAGGGGAGCCCGAGTTTACGAATGGATGAGTCGCTGAGCTGATTAGGAGACCCCTTACGGGGGAAGTGACATCGTGTTGAACCCCTGGAAGTTCGGGATCCGTGATTGTCGCAACTATCTCCCCTTCCTCGATGAAGCTTCCGGCAGGAGCCAGGACGTCGAGTAGGCCACCTTGGTCAGAACGAATCCATACCGAACCAGATGCCAGAATCCTGAACCTTGGTTTGCTAGGATAACCTGGCAACATACGCAGGCTCCTGAGCAAGTTGATGATGCCGTACATGGAAATCTGAACTGACTCAGGGTCGGCCTCGTCGGAACCCCCTCCTTCGTAAGTGATGCAGGCTATCCCTTCTTGGTTGGCAACCCTGCGGAGTGAGCCTCGTGGCCCCTCGCTGTCCAAAATAGTCTCTATTCCGAAGGCTCTGGCAATCCGGTTGCTGCTTGCATGGGCTAGATTTGCTCTAATTTGGGGTATGTTTGTCCTGCCCTTTGCTGCGGAATGGAGGTCGATAACGTAGTCACTGTTTTTGATTAGTTTGCTCCATAACTTATGCGCTACTCTAGAAGTAGTATTGCTGTCGGGCTTTCCGGGAAAGCATCGATTGAGATCTCTCCCATCTGGGAAGTCTCGAATCATTCTACGATATCCAGGAAGGTTGACTATTGGTACGATTCGGATTGTGCCGGACAATACGCTAGCATCGATGACTCGGTCCTCCCCCATGAAATTCGGTCCGCATAGGTAAGTCAGAGCCAAGGGTCCGACAAGTTCGTCTCCGTGTATTGCCCCCAGAAGGGTCACCACAGGACCCGGCCTTGAACCGTGGATGACGCTGAGGGGTACGGGCCAAGATTCTCCAATCTCGACGTCAAGGAGTTCATACTCCATGTGCCTAATTGTTCCTGGCTTTATCCTCTTTCTCATGAAGACGTGGTTCTTCGTGCCTTCCTTTCGAGACCATTTAGTAGGGCTCTCTCCAACCTCTCCTAGAGCCTTCTCTATCTCCTTCCTTCGCCTCATTGGAATCTGATTAGCAATCTTGATCGGGGCGAATCTCCTCTTCTTCGCCCGAGGAGGAGGCTTAGCTTCCCCAGCATCTGAGTCTGGAGCTGAATTGGTCGTTTTGTCCTCGGGCACTATTGGCCCGAGGGACTGGTAAATTAATACAATGCGGAATGGAATTTTGGGAAAATTCAATTCAGAATAGCCCCTATCGGCAGACGTGGAGGACGGAGGGGAGCTTTCAGTACAGGAGATTCATGCACCGTCGAGCATTTGCTTTGGGTGCGGCCCATCTAACAAAGATGGATTGAGAATTAGATCATTCAGAACAGAAGATGGTCTGGAAATGGAGTTCACACCGGATGAGCGTCATCAGGCATTTCCTGGGATGATTAATGGGGGTATCATCGGGACCCTTCTTGACTGTCATGGAAACTGGACTGCGGCTATTGCACTGATGGACAAGTCTGGAGATACTGAGCCTCCTTGCACTGTAACTGCCTCATATAGCATAAAACTCAGACGTCCGACCCCATTAGGAAGTACATTGAGAGTCAAAGGAGAAGTGACCGAGCTTGGGGAAGGCAGGGCCAACGTGACGATGTCGCTCTCGGCGGATGGGGAAGTCTGCGCAACTGGGGAGGGGCTCTTCGTTGCTGTAAAGGAAGGCCATCCAGCCTTTCACAGATGGAGTTGAGTTTCACTCGGCATCCTTTAGAACGGCCGAATCAGAGTTCTCCCATGGACGATGGGGGTGAGACAGTAATGTCTAGTCTAGAAGATTTCGAATTCGATGTTCGTCTAAAGAAAATGCTTCAAGAAAAATGGGGAATAAACGGACTATTCCCTCCACAGGCAGAAGCACTTCCGAAATCTCTCAAGGGAAGGAATCTGATGCTCGCGGTTCCGACTGCGAGTGGCAAATCCCTTGTGGCTCACATTACACTTGCCAATAGGCTGATTGGTGATTTGAGTGGAATGAGGGGGATATACATAGTTCCTCTAAAGGCTCTAGCATCGGAGAAATATGAGGAGTTGAAGGATATCTGCTCTAGTGTTGGACTGAAAGTTGGTCTAGCTATCGGAGACAGAGGTAGTGAAACTAGTCTAGTAGAAAACTCGGATGTACTAGTTTGTACTAGCGAGAAGTTAGACTCGATGCTGAGATCGAATCCATCCCTACTGGATGACATTGGCATAGTGGTGGCAGATGAGTTTCACCTGATGCAAGACCCGAATAGAGGGCCAACTCTCGAGATTCTACTATCAAGAATAAGACATAGGTCATTAAGAACTCAAATCTTGGCTCTTTCTGCCACAGTAGGAAATGCGCAGGAGCTTTCCAAATGGCTGGAAGCAGATCTAGTCACCTCAAATTGGAGGCCTATAGCCCTCTACTCAGGAACGCTAACAGGACTAGACATGAAGTTTCACTCAGTTGAGAGCCCTGGAACGGACTTAATTTTACCAGAGCCGAAGCGTCTTGAGGGAGGTGTTCAGAAGAATCTCCATTCCGTGATGGACGACACTATTGGGATGGGGAAGCAGATGTTGGTCTTTGTATCTTCAAGATCCTCTGCACAGAAAGAAGCCAGAGAGCTCTCAAGTCATGTTAAGGCTACATTGGAAAAGGAAGACCACGGATTCAAGGAATCGGTGGTTGAGTCTTGGGGCTCGATGGCACAGGAATTGTGGAGGGGGGAGGACGGGTCGGCCACTGTGAAGGCCCTATCGAATGCAGTTAGAGGAGGAGTTGGTTTCCATCATGCGGGTTTGACTTCCGCCCAGAGAAAGGTAATCGAAAACGGATTCAGAGATGGGAATCTGCAATGCATCGTCGCTACTCCCACTCTAGCACAGGGAGTCAACTTACCAGCAAGCAGAGTAGTTGTCAGGGATACCAGAAGATGGAGCACAATTGCAGCGAGAAGCATGCTCCTACCAGTTATGGAGGTTAGGCAGATGATGGGGAGGGCTGGAAGGCCTGGTTTTGATGACTTTGGAGAGTCTTTCCTAGTTTCAAAAAACGTTGAAGATGAGTCGTCACTAGTAGAATTCTACCTAAGAGGAGAACCAGAGAAAGTGACTTCGAAACTTGCAAATCCCAGCGCTCAACATGCTGAACAGGATGGGGCTCTACTCGCTCACATCCTGTCAATTGTTGCAACTGCTGGAATAAATGACAGGGATGCAATCTCACGATTCCTATCGAAGACTTTCCTATCTAGCCAGATGTCTGCGGAGACCTTGGAAGCTAGGACTGACGACGTTATTAATTGGCTTTGTGAAAATTCAATGATTAACAGAGCTGGAGAGTCTGAGGAAGTCAAGAAGGATATCAGAGAAAGGGCATCAGAGTCGAGTGATGATGAAGGATGGGAAGACGAGATGCCAGCTTGGGCAAACTCAGCGACCTCTATTCCGGGATTGGATCTTATCGAAAGAGAAAGATCCAGTGAACCAGTTCTACCTCCTAGAAGGGGCCCGGCAATCTTTGGATTCAGGAAGGCGAGCGCCTACGAAGCAACGGAGGGATTGGTACCAGAACCTGCAGCGATGACATACTCCCCCACCTCTCTGGGCTCCAGAGTTTCGAGACTCTACCTTAATCCGATTTCAGGGAAGATTATCCACGATGGTCTGAGGCGAGCAATGGAAATTGTCTCGGGGCAAGATCAGGTTGGTCAGGTATCCCCTCTTACTCTTCTACATCTGGCTTCTTGCACTCCTGATTTCCTTCCTTTGTGGCCAAGGAAGAGTGATTATGATGTCATACAAGGAGCCTTGCATGGACACGAAAGAGAGCTGTTGGGAGACTCGATAGATCTTGAAGAGGAGCGCAGAATGAAGGGTGCTCTGGTGGTTCAATCATGGATGGAAGAAGAATCACTGGAGAAGATCGAAGAGGAGTGGGGGGTGCAACCTGGAGATCTGAGGAGCAGGGTCGAGTTGATGGAATGGCTGCTGTTTGCTATGCGTAGAGTTCTTTCCGAGGACGAGAGATTGGCAAAATTCGATCGAAGTGCTCACAAAACACTGTTCGAATCAATAGACGAGGTCCATCGGAGAGTGCGATACGGTTGCAAGGCGGATATCCTTGGACTTGTGTCAATCAAAGGTATCGGCAGAGTTAGGGCTCGGGAAATGTATGAAACGCTTGGTGTAACAAGCGCTTTGGACGTTTCAGAAATTACCGAAAGGGATATGTCGAGGCTTTCTGACCTCAGGGGATGGAGTCCTAAGCTCGTTGACAATCTGGTGGGGTCAGCTGTGAAGTCAGTGAGAAGGGCACGCTAATCAAATTCTTCAACGTGACCCCATCGGGGTACATGGACCCGGACCACCCAGTTCCCTGGTTCCCGGCTTGGGGAGTTAAGTTTCCTGAACCAGTGAGTGACGTGTTTTCCACTGTTTCAATCATCAATGAGTTCAGACCGAACAACAGATGGATGCTGCTTGCATCGGAAGCGGCAGCCAGCGAAATACATCTCTGGACCGGATGGTATGCGCTTAGGAAAAACGAAATCTCGGGCGAGATGGTAGCCAAAACTGCAGATGCAGAGTTTCTGAGGCTAATTTCTGGGACTCGCCAAATCAACAAGGCATTCGAAAGGGCCGGAATCGCGGTCGGAGACGAAAGTGCGTGGATAGTGATGCTGCCTGATTCGGATCTGGGAGAAGGTTTTGGTGAGTTCTCGATTCCAGTGGACACGTATAATGATTCAACTGAAGATGGAATCAGGCTCATAGAGCACCTCGGAGGTTCATTGATCACCGAAAGGCCGATTCCTTCCATCGAGGGGCTCAGAAGAATAGGCTGCGAATATGGAGTTGGTTCAAAAATCTCTGAAATTGAAGATGCGTTCTTGACTCATTTGTCACTTTCAGACATGAGGTAAGGAGTTTGCAGCAGTCATGTTGATAGGCGGGTAGCTTGACAGGAATCCGTAACATGCCAAAGTTCCACGGCTTCGGTTCATGCACAGATTGTGGCATTCCGTGCACGTCTGGAAACTTCCTGATACACGATAACAAGAGATACTGCACTGCATGCTGGATAGAGAGAGAGAACCCTGAACACCCCAATCTAGAAGAGATTAGAGAGAAGGTGAGGGCATCTGTAGAAGAGTGGAAGTGCGCAAAGTGGACTAGGGAACAGGGGCCACTTCCACTAGGACCAATGCCGGTAAAGAAGTGAGGGCTTTCATGGGCAAGGGATTCGTTCCAGATGACTTAGATGCGTCAAAGTGGGATAACCTAGAGCCACTAACCAGCGATCTTCTGAACAGGGAATTGAGCTGTTCAAGTTGCTTAGAAGCTCTAATTTCAGACTCATCCAAGCTAGCAGAGCATGTTTCAGAGACCGGAGCTCTGTTGTACATTGGAATGACATGCGACACGGAGAGCGAAGAGAAGAAGGGAGGTTTCCTGGACTTTGTTAGCAATGTCAGGCCCAAACTCTCTGAGTTCTCGGATTCACTAAACAGGCGAATTGTGAATCACCCATCTGTTGATGACCTTCCGGAAAGATACGATCTGATGCTCAGGGGAATGAGAAATGATGTGGAGATATTTCGGAAAGAGAACATCCCGTTGGGAGTTAGGCAAACGGAGCTAGTGACGGAGGCCCAGTCAATCAACGGAGCTATGACGGTAGAGTTCGATGGAGAAGAGATGACCTTTCCCCAGATGAGTAAGTTCCTAGAAGCCAATGAAAGAGCACAACGTCATGCAGCATGGACCGCAATGGCCGAGAGAAGGATGGAGGATAACGAGAGGCTGTCAGAAATCTTCGATGAGCTGATTTCAATAAGGCATCAGATTGCACTCAATGCAGGATTCGAGACTTATACTCAATACATGTTCAGAGCAATGCACAGATTCGACTACACGATTGAGGACTGTCTAGAATTCCACAACTCTGTGGAGTCGGTGTGCATCCCAATACTGGAGGAAATCAACAAGAAGAGGTGCGAGGGGCTTGGGATTAGCGAGTTGCGGCCATGGGACGTTAACGAAAAGGGCGGTTCGGGACCGGATATTCACGGTAATGATCCTCTAAGGCCATTCGAGACTGTAGACGAAATGGTAGAGAAACTATCGGAAATGTTCAACGAAATTTCAGAGGATCTCGGTGGAAAGTTCGACAGGCTCGTGGAAATGGATACCCTAGATCTGGATACCAGAAAGGGCAAGGCCCCAGGGGGTTATCAGTACTACCTGGAGAAGAGCAGGGTTCCATTCATTTTCATGAATGCAGCAGGGCTGCAGGGTGACTTGGAGACAATGATCCATGAAGCAGGACACGCCTTCCACTCACTGTACTGTGGCCATCTCGAACTTATTGACGAGAGAGACTACCCCATCGAATTCGCAGAGGTTGCATCCATGTCTATGGAACTACTGACACAACCATGGTGGGGGAAATTCTACGATTCTGAAGAGGATGCTGCTAGAGCAAGGAGGACCCACCTAGAAGGAGTGGTCTTCCTTCTTCCATGGATAGCCACCATAGACTCGTTCCAGCATTGGATTTACGCCAATCCAGGCCATTCCAGGGAAGAGAGGGCTGAGGTGTGGCTTTCGATCAGAGACAAATTCGGATCTGCGATGGACTGGACTGGCCATACAGATTTCAGAGAGGTTTCATGGCAACAGCAAGGTCATCTGTTCGGTGTGCCTTTCTATTACATAGAATACGGAATAGCACAACTCGGATCTCTGCAACTGTGGAAGACGCAAATGAGTGATCCACAAAAGGCACTGGACGACTACGCGAATGCAATGTCACTTGGCAATACCAAGACTCTGCCTGATCTCTTCGGAGCTGCAGACCTCAAACTAGGATTCAATGAGGAGCACTTCCTTTCCCTACTGGGAATTGTCGAGTCAGCCCTGTCGGAACTGTCTGCTTAGCCTTCGGACCCCGAGGCCCGCGCTAATCGCGCAGACCCTCGGATGTCACGGTAAAGACTGCCTCTCCCTCAGGCAAATTAGGACTGTCAATTAGGCGAGCAATTCTACGGCCCCCCTTTGACTTCCTTAGGTAAAGGCGGAACGTGCTTGCGTGCCCGACGATATGCCCCCCCACTGCTCTGGTTGGGTCTCCCCACATCGCATCTGGTTTCGCCTGGACTTGGTTTGTTACCAATACGATCGCATTCTGAACGTCTGCGACCTGCTTGAGCTCCTTCATGTGCCGGTTTAGCTTCTGCTGCCTGGGTGCCAGCATCCCTCTCCCGACGTACTCGGCCCTGAAATGGCTGGTTAGAGAGTCAACAATAATCAATTTCACATCGATGTTCTTTGCCATCCTCTTGATTTCGTCTACGAGTAGCATCTGGTGGGCCGAATTGTATGCTCTAGCAACGTGGATCCTGTCAAGAGCGTCATCAGAATCCATTCCCACCCCTTCTGCCATCTGAGCAATTCTCTCTGGTCTGAATGTGTCTTCCGTATCGATGTATACTATTTCGCCATCGAGGCCCCCCTGCTCCAATCCGAGGATGCAATTAACAGCTAGCTGGTGTCCAATTTGCGTCTTCCCGCTTCCGAATTCCCCGAATACCTCGACTATTGCCTGGGTCTCGAAACCCCCTCCCAGTAGTTCGTCCAGGGAAGAAGAGCCAGACGTTAGTTTCTGGACTCTCTTGCGCTTGTCAAGTAGTGCTGCACCACTCACGAATCCGCCAATGTTGGCCAGCTTCTTTGCACCCGCGATTATCTTTGCCGATACTGCCTCTCCCAGTTCTGCTTGATCCGAGAGTTCGGATGGGCTCATCACGGCTATCCCAAGTAGCTCCTCGAAACCTGCTTCTCGAAGTTTCTCTGCAGTAGCTGGTCCTACGCCTGGTAGATCTTCAATCGTTGGCTCTGCATCGTCCACATCGATAACAATCTCTTCTTCTTCCATTTTTTCACTTGCTGTTTCTTCGCTCATCCTTTCACCAATATACCACTGTCAATAATCGGGGGTATATGAACAAATGAAGGACCCCTTGAGAATCTATGAAAGTATTCATTCCATGAGAATCCTTTCA
>CAZPNT010000015.1:0-12438 GCA_964588055.1 uncultured Candidatus Poseidoniales archaeon
ATTTCGTCTACTGATTTGGATACTCCACTTATGGAATAAATTTTTTCGGATTTGACGGCAATATCTCGGACGACGGCTTCAAGATTTTCCAATGAGTCTGTGATATCCACTGGCCAAGAGTTGGCTCCGTCAACTCCTATTCGTACTCCTTCCCATATTTCCTTAGTTGTATCTCTTGGGGGGACAAATAGTGTTGTTTTCCACAGTCCCGATTCGTTTGTAGCTAGTAATACACCTTCGTCTTCTACCCATCCACATAGGTATAGCATGTATGAATTGGCTCTAAATGGATAAGAAACGTCATTCGAACGAATCTTCCTTTCATTTGTTGGGATGATGAAGATACTGGATTCCGGCAATTTAGAGAACAACCTTTCCTGTCTATTTAGGTACTCCTCTACATCGAATGGTAAATCCATACAAAACCCTCTTTATCATGCCTTTTGGTCTTTTCAGACTATTTCCATTTGGGTATTTCCGAATCCTCTGATTTGGATCTCCTGAATATGGAAAAGGACAAGAAAATGCAAGAGAAGATTAGTAGCACTATTGATACAGGGAGGTTGTCAGATTGACTATCATCGGTCACCATTACTGAGATCATGGAGGATTCAGAGTCATCGTCTATTACTTCGATAGTTAATACGAAATCTTCGCCTACTCCTTCAGGCCATGTGAATTCTCTTGAAGGTCCTTCATATGTTGGGATATTGTTCACTCTCCATATATATCTCAATCCATCAATATCGTTAGGGGTATCACTAGATGATGATGCATCGATTTGAATTGATGACTCCCTTGACATTGCGATCATATCATTTTCCGAAAATGGGACTCCATCTATGCTTAAGCGTACGACCGGTGGTAAATTTTCAATTTCTAGTATTGTTGAATTATGGCCAATATTGCCGGCATAATCAGACACAGATAATTTGATTTCAAATACCCCTGAATCATCGTGAATGAACTCTATTGTCCTCATATCCTTGCCGTTGAAAACCTGCATAATAGGTTCATATGATGAGCCTAATTCATTGATCGACCAAATATAGGTCAGGCCTTGAATCCCCCAATAATCATCAGATGTTGATGATGCATCAAATATTACCGCCCCAGAACCCTCAGTCAATGTTTGTGGGCCATCTATCATAGCAATAGGAGGGGAATTATCTATTCTGATACTGATACAATCATGTGAGTAATGGGCATTTTGTAAAACATATTGAGCAAAAATCACTATGTCGTACCATCCATCAGTATAGGAAAAAAGATCTAAATCAAAGGTTAGTGATTCCCCATCCCATAATTCACCCGAAATACTGGGGTGGCGAGTTTCGTTATTGTTTATTGCGTAGGCTCCATCTTCGGTGTCAATACTATTGTATGTACACTTTACATTACTTGATTCCCTAACTATTGCAAAGAAGTTTGGGGCAGTTCCATCGATAGAAGCAGAAATTGCTGCTAAATCGTATGATTGGCTGTGCCAAGATTCTGAATTAGGTCGAGCAATGTGCAATGTCGGTGGAAATTGATAATCTGGAACAGTGATCTGGTCAATGAATATAGAGGAAGCCTCAGTAACGACATTACCGGTAGACTCAACTACAGTGATTAGAAGTATGCACGAGCAAGAGCCTATCATTTCAGGAAGTATCTGAATATCGAATACCCAATGATTCAAAGAGTTAGAGTCTCCCACTTGTTCTGAGAATTCAGAAATTGAGACGTAGTGTCTTGATGATATTGAGTCAAACAACTCCCAGCTTGCTGATTCGGGAGTTGACTCGTCAGTAATTGATACTTGCAATATCGTTTCAGAAACTATGACAGATTCTTCAGGGTAATCAATACTAATTGAGACAGGATAATCGTTCTCTCCTTCTGCGACTCCAATGGGTGTGGATGAAACTAAAGCAAGCACAAGAAAAAAAGAAGTGCCCTTCCAAAGAGCTGTATATCGCATTGTGCTCATGACCTTCGCGCTGTAACGATACTATTCAATGCCATGGGAATCTGCTCTATCTCTCCGAGATCCTCATTTGCCAAGAGAGCTCATCCAGCCATAGTCCCAATGTGGCACGATCAATGTACTCTTGTGCGGTATTAGCAGACAATACACATTCGCATGCAGCCGAAGCTAATAGTGAGGCATCGTATAATGAAAGGCCTGAGCCAAGAGCAGCTGCTAAGGATGTTGCAGCAGCATCGTGCATTCCTATTTGCTGTTCTGCTGCAGGTGCCATGCAAGGAAGTAAAATTGAGGCTGTATCTTTCTGGTACAACTGAACACCATTAATCCCTCCGAGTACAAGTATACCGTCCCATGAGTAATCATCTAACATCTGTTGGGCTGCATCCTCTAGATCTGTACCAATGCGACGAGCCAATAGAGACATGCCCCTCTTTTCAAAAATAACTACTGAAGCACCTCTACTCTTTTCCAAACCAGTTAATTTTGGGTCTACAATAACCGGAATACCCAACTCATTTGCCTCTGAAATAAGCATCTTCGAACCCTCCGAAGATATGACGCCCTTGTCATAGTCTGAAATCACGAGAGCACAACTCTCTGGCAAAGTTTCCCTTGCAGATTCAGCGAGTGAAGAGGAAGTTGATTGGTCTACTGGATCGTTTTCTCCTTGATCGGCCTGGAGAAGAATCTGGCCTCTGTCCAAAAGGCTCTCCCTACTGCCAAAAAAACGAATCTTTGTCAGAGTCCGTCTACCAGTTATTTGGCGTATATTATTGTTTGAAACATTGGCCTCTTCAAGCGTTGAAATAATGGAGTTTCCCTCGGCATCATCCCCGACCGCGCTATGAAAATATACATTCATGCCGAATGAAGAGAGCCCTATTGCAATATGGGCCGATGCTCCCGGGGACTGTTCCGATCTAGTAATTTTCAGAACTGGTACGGGTGCGGTTGAATTTAGATTATTAGCGAAGCCATGATGGTATCGATCAAGCATGGTATCTCCGATTAGGGTCACTCTCTGACCATCAATCGTTTTCAAAAGGTGGCGAAGCCTCTTCAGACTTTCTTGCCTTTCGACATCCGGACCTTCTGCCACGATATGTCGACAGAGGTTCCACGGATGATATTTGGGGATAGCGTCTAATTTGTAATCGCACTCGATAACATATGGAGTGCCGGGGCAATAGGTGGATATTCGACGGCCCGGCATATAGCAGACTATGGGAGAAATCGGCGATAGGAACACTTCTTGATGGGGGAGGACTGGCTCTGACAGATATTGAAGTGATATTCTGCAGGCAGCATAGAGGGGTTGAATTCGCATCAATTGCGGACCAGAAAACAATGCTACTCTGGTTGAATGAAAGGATTTCTACCAATCCGAGTGTTCTTCGAGAATATGCAGTTTTTGAAGCATTGAGAGTACCCGGTAATAAAGTCGTAATATCCGAAAACTTCAGTGAAATGGGAATCGATAGTAGTATATCCTGGGCTTTTAGGTGGTCATCAGATAAGCATCCTTCCAAACATGAGGCAGATTCAGAGGTTATTTGGTTTAGCTCAGATGAGCCTTTGAATTCTGGAAGCGGAGACTGGCAATCATTGGAAGGCCTGCTTAATTGGTCGAAGGAAGTATATTCCAAAGGTAGGATTTCAGAGGTTCTAGTTATCGATGAAGAACATTCTGTAGTCACCTATCGAATATCTGAGTCTAATCCTATTGGTAATTTGCAACCACCAGAATTATCAGAGTTACAAAGAATATCTACCTTGGAATCAGTCGAAATATCCTCGGGAGGGGTTTTCATCATTGATGGAAATAATTGGAAATTTGATACAATTGGTTTACCTCTGCACGGAGGTAGACAATTGGATAATATCGAGTACGAAATAGTACTATCAGTTGCTAACTCTGAAACCGATAAGATGTCAGAGTCAGCGAACATTCTATTCGATCTTTGGAACAGAGGATTGAGCACGAGATCAGGTTTCAAATATGGAACAAAATGGAGATGCTATGCTGGTGGAGTCGGAGAGGGGCATGCCCCCTGGCTTGTTGTAGATTCTTCATCTGGTGGTCCCAAGAATTGGTCAGAGGCATGCCTCTCATCTAGATTAGCTTCGGGTGTAAACAAAGAATGGCTATACCCAATAATGGATGATGGAAAATGGAGGTATTTACAGATATCTAGACCTCCGTCGGATTCAAGATGGACTAATCCGATCAGGCACTAAGTTTGCTTTATCTTCCTATTACTAGTTGCAATAGAAACAGCAAGAAGAAGCAAAACTGTCGAAATCGCGTTAGAAGGTATTGCTAACCAATTCAATGGCCCAAAAGGCAACTCTCCTTCGGCTGTTAGTTGAAATGGGATTCTCTGCTCTATATTGTTTGAATCTATGAAAACCAGCTCTCCATTGGCAATCATCCTTGGCTCAAGAAGACCATCTGGCTGTATTCTTATTTCGATTGGTTCTCCCGGATGAAATGTTCCCGTGGTCATCGGTTCCGCAATTCTTCCAGCAGCACCCTCGATTGTGATTGAGTAGGATCTAGGACCTGTTCCCTCAGTATCTGGGAATAGCTCTATTGTGGAATCAACGTCCCATGGCACATTTGCCTCTAGAGCCTCTAAAGATAGTCTGTGATTGATAATTATCCAATCGATTGATAGTGTGGTCTTGGCACGATTATTGCAGCCCAATGTTCCAGAAATGGTTCCCTTGCGTGGAGCTGCATCAGTGGCATTGAATATTGGAATCAAGGTAGATTCTCCGTCGTAAGACGGTAGCTCAGCAGCACCTGTCAATGATATGTCAATATCAACAACACAATCAGTTGTAGAAAATACTTCAGCATAGGTCATTTCTCCTCTTAGTACTACTATAGGATTTCTAGGAAGAATAACGATAGAGTCCATGTCTCCAACGTAATCAAATTCAACAGTAGCAAATGAGTTTTCAACAGATGTTACAGTAACGGTCCAAGGAACAAGCCTGCCATGATTATCCCATATCTGCTGACCTGTGTGTCCGAATCTTTCTCCTGCATGGAAAACATCGCCACTAGAACCATAGTCACGAGCCCTCAATAGTGCATCATCTCCGTCTGCCTCGACAATCTTGACCCATGGCTTAGTTGGGTCTGTGTTGACTAGGTTAGATTCGACGTCACCGAATGTCAGGTCTTGCTGTTCGACAAGAATCCCGTGTCCTGGGAGTCCGGTGTCGAATCCAATATCCGATCTAATAGATACCCAGACATACTCTTCTGGTGCAATCTCAAATTTGAGAGGATTTCCACCTTGAGATATCGGTTCGATTGAGAAGTTATTGTCCATGGTCAGGTTTGGTACAATGGGATCTATCGCGCCAATTAGTTCTAGGGTAGATGAAGAGGGGAGAGAAGGTTTTGAGCCATCTTCTAACCAATTTCCACTAGCCATAACGTCCCAATCGCCAAGCCCGTGCCAACTTCGTGTAGGTGATGCACTGTGAACATCGTACAGGTCGACGGCACCCATTTGGTGAAGCATTTCATGGACAATGACTCCTAGACCGCCATGAACAGATGCCATGGTGTAATGTTCGAATGTATAATCTCCAACCACCACGGGTTCGTAGAATGCTGAGAAGTGGCTCCATATGCTAGTAGAAGGACCACCCTCTTCTTGTGGCTGTCCTGAATGGAGAATTAGAAGCCTATCCACAACGAAGTCACCATCCAGATCCCATTGTGAAATGTCTTGTCCATGAAAAAGTCCGGTTATAGCCTCAGTAGCAAGCGCTCTAGCTCCTCCAGAATTTGCACCGGTATCCCTCTCAATTTCAGAGTCGGTGCCCCAATGGGATTCTGCGAATGGGGACTCCCAGGTCCCTTGAAATATGGTTGGCTTCAATTCTGAATCGCCCCCACTCATCTCGGAAATGTATTGTTGTGCCGAATAATCTCCTTCGAACAAGGCTCCGAGTAATGAATTAGGGAAAGGCTTCTCAGGGAAGCTAACTTTTAGCACGGGCCACCTTTCCTCTTCCATTAGGCCTACCAACTGACCTTCCTTTACATTGTGATTGTCCACTGTTGAAGCGATTGTATCGTTCACCGAATCTGAAAAGATGTATACACACGAGGATGCAATTAGCAATAGAGTAACTGCCAACAAGCGAGATATACGACTCGGGGGGTATTTGTTCACGGCATATGGCCAGTACCTAGACCTTTCAAACCAATCCCCATGTGCTATGCTGATGAGTCATTATTGCCATCAGAATCCCATATTGGCATTCTCACTGGGGCCGTCCTTGATAGGACATCGGCCGAGAGAATAGAAATCAAGGCTATGAGGATCTTCAATCCGTCAAACTCCATGGGCAAAGTTAGGATCAAGACCCCTGATGAAATAGCTAGTAATCGCTTCCTAAATCGCGCCTCCCCGTAGTTAATCATCCCAAAAACCCTTGAAAGAGATAGGGTGATGGTTGTAACAGACCAAACCACAAGAACCCATGATATCGATAGTCCAATGGAGAAGACAGCAGATGCATCGTAGCGGATTAGAACATCTTGGGGCCTTGCCGAAGCTTCAGCTATCTCGAATAATGCTGGAAGCCCTTCGGCCCAAATTAGAAAAATTGAGACTGGGATAAGTGTGGTTGTAAAGAATAGGACTGCTATTAGCCAATTCCTCTCTCTTGGATACAATCCAGGATTTGCGAAATAATATGCATTTATGGAAATCAAAGGAAGTAAGGAAACCAGAGAGAGGAGGATAACGGCGCCCCATCTCATTTGAATCCAATCAAATGGCGCGTAGATGGACATGTTTTCTTTGTTAGATATTGCCAAAGGAGAGTTGATTTTATTCGATTCGAAACCGGTCTCCAAAGGTAAAAGTTCTAGCCACTGTAAAACCATGCTGTCAACTAAATATGACCAGAATACACACATTAGAATCAATGCGAATGCGATTCGTCGTGCAATGGTATTCAGATCTTCAATATGTTTTTTCATTCCTCGAATGGGGCTATTCAATAGGGGGTCTTGATTCACAGGACATCCTTCACATCGGGTACGGATCTAGCAGCGAGAACTGTTCTATAGACCCCATAGGCAGACCATGCGCTGACAAAGAATGCTGTTCCAGTCGCGAAGTCAGTGAAGTCAACTCCTTGGAAGACGATCGGGCTTTCGGAGTTCGCCCAACTCACTGCGAAATAGAATGATAGGGCTGATGCGAATGCCCTTCGAAAACCCTGTGGATAAGCGAGCTCGCTTGCAAGGAACTCGGGACCACCTTCGTATTTACGTTCAAGAATCTCCCTCTGGACCACTGCTCCGACAATCAATGCGGTGAGGCTAGTCCAGTAGAATAGATTTCCCTGAGAGAAAACCCTGTGCGATATGGCATCCTGTCGCTCCTGCTCAAGCTGCTCTTCGGATACTTCGACCAAGAAGAGTGAGTCATACGTTCCCACTGAGATAGTCCTTGTTTCTAATGTGGAACCGCTCTCATCTGTTGTGATAGTTCCGGGCGGGTTAATCGAGAATGACAGAATATTCCAGTAATCCATGTCGTCTGGAATTCCTGCTCCATCTACAGAATTACCCACTAACCAGAACTGAACGGATCCTACATCGGAATCTGGAGCAGTCCATGTGACATCCCATGAGCCGTCCTGGTCAGGGTCCGAATGGGAAACGTCGTCAGCACGTCCCTCAGCGTAACGAATCTCTTGATCTTCTTGCCAAGAGAAGTTGCCCATTGAATCAGAGGAAAGCAAGAAGCCAGCTTGTGTATTTCCGTCCCCTCCCGATAGAGTAAGCGAGTCGGCGACCCTGATTGTAAGAGGGTAAGACTCCGAAGGTTCGTACATCAGGGGGACACCAGTGACCATTACAATCGCTCTGTCAGAAGGTGCACCGTTGTTGTGACAAGAGCAACCGTACTTAACAGTCAACTCATCATTGGAGTTGTAAGCACCGGGACCCTTGCTCATCCCCAGTGCGGGTATCGATACGGCGACTATCACGAAGAGGCATACGAGGGCTCGACTGACGCTCACACGCATAATATCACTGGGGCTTTCTCGGAATCGATGTCAAATAACGGTTGGGGGTGTTGGACCTCATAAATCCTTGATAGATGCATTGAGTTCATTCATCATCTTCTTCCCGTCACCGAATAACATCATGGTCTTGTCCTCGTAGAATAGATCATTGTCGACTCCGGCATAACCAACTGAGAGGCTCCTCTTAATTATCACAACAACTCGAGCCTTGTCTGCATCGATAATAGGCATCCCTCCAAGTGGGCCCTCTCCCGAGCGAGCTACGGGATTGATGGTATCATTAGCACCAATGATCAATGCTACATCTGCTTCGGGAAGCTCGGAGTTAATATCATCCATCTCGATGAGTTGTTCGTATGGAACGCTTGCCTCTGCGAGTAAGACATTCATGTGTCCGGGCATCCTTCCTGCCACTGGATGTATTCCATAGGAAACCTCTACTCCGTGCGACTCTAGTAGGTCTGCGAACTCCTTCACAGCGTGCTGGGCTTGGCTTACTGCCATCCCATAACCTGGGATGATAACGCATTTGCTAATCCCATCGCATACCATCGCAACCTCCTCTGGGTCGCTACCAACCTTTGTTCGGGTTACCGACTCTCGGCCACCCCCTCCAAAGGACTTGAACAAAACGGCAGTGAGAGTCCGATTCATCGCCTTACACATTATGAAAGTCAGGATTAATCCGGCTGCTCCCACCATTGAGCCGGCTATGATGAGGACGTTGTTCCCAATGACAAAACCAGTGAATGCAGCAGCTATTCCAGACATTGAATTGAGCAGGCTTACCACAACTGGCATGTCTGCTCCTCCTATAGGAATTACGAATAGAACTCCGAGGACGCACGATAGGGCGACTAAAGTGTAGATGTAGTCGTAATTATTCGGGTCTTGAATTGTAAAACCTATCATGGAAATACACGTAACGAGAATGGCACCCTTGACAAAATTTAGCCAAGGAGGGCCCCAGGTGGGGAAATTCACCCATTTCCTGCGGCCCCTGTCATCCCTCTTTGTGAAGGGAATGTAGATTCCCCCCCTTAGTTTCCCCATAGCCATTAGGCTACCCGTTAGAGTTACCCATCCAACTATTCCGGATAGGCCGATTGCGACCCATGTAGCATAAAGCTCGACCCCCGGATCAGGGACATTCCCGTCTTGGAGCCTCTTCAGAACTTCGGACAGGCCTACCAAAGCAGATGCCCCTCCTCCGAATCCGTTGAACAGAGCCACCAACTCAGGCATCTCAGTCATCTCAACTGTAGTCGCCATAATGTATCCAATCAGAGTCCCGACAACAAGACCGCCGACAATCAGCTCGATTCCTATTATCTCCTCAGAGTACATCTTAGCTAGTGTGACTACCACCGCAAGTAGCATACCATACGCTCCAAGTCGGTTTCCCTGTGGTGCGGTTCTTGGGCTTGACAGTCGTTTAATTCCGATAATGAATAGTGCTGCCGATACAAGGTATCCAATATCCCATACGACTGAGTCGACCATTAATTTCCACCTCTCTTCCTTCCAGCAATCATTTCGAGCATCTTGTTAGTAACCATGAAGCCACCAACGACGTTTATGGTGGCCATTACCAAAGCAATAAATGCCAACCAAGAGGCGGTTCCCGGATTGCCGTTATTGAATTCAACGTTTGATAGTATCAAGGCTCCTACTATGGTGATTCCAGATATCGCATTAGCTCCAGACATCAAAGGCGTATGGAGAGTTGGGGGCACTTTGCTAATCAGCTCGAAACCTAGGAATATGGCAAGTACGAAAACGGTGATGCTTGCAACTAGTGTGGCCATTGTTAGCATTAGTTTAGCACCTCCAACAGCCTGGTCTGCTTTGGATGTACTTCACCTTGGTGACACAAAAGAACACCCCCCATTCCCGGAACGAAAAACTCATCACCCTCAGGAGCGCCAACTAGTATGGAGTCTTCTAGATCGATTGAAATTGAACCGTCATCTACCAATGTAGAAAGGAAAGTGGTCATGTTGTTTGAATATAGCATACTTGCAGTTGTTGCTAGCTCTCCTGGCAGGTTCTTTGTTCCTACAATAGTTACTCCGTTATCAGTTGTGTAAACCTCTCCGGCATTTGTCAACTCACAATTGCCACCCACATCTGCATTCATGTCTACGACAACTGATCCAGCCTTGAATTTGGATACCGCCGATGAGGGAACAGTGATTGGGGCAGGCCTGCCGAAGATCCTGGCAGTGGTTACAATTACATCGGCATCGGTTGCTACTTCGCATACTGTATCGTTTACTTTCTCAATGAATTCGGGAGTGAGTGGTTTGGCATATCCTGATTCATCCTCGAAATCATCCATTCCTTCGACTTCGATGAATCTTCCTCCCACCGATTCGATCTGTTCTGCGGCTGATTTCCTCACATCTGAAGCATAGACCACTGCACCTAGTCTTTTGGCAGTAGCAATGGCCTGTAGACCAGCCACACCCGATCCCATAATGACAAATTTAGCAGGTCTAACCGTTCCGGCACTTGTAGTCATCATTGGTATCCCTCTAGGAACATATGAAGCACCTAGCAGAACTGCCTTGTAACCTGCAAGATTATCTTGGCTAGAGTTTACATCCATTGCTTGAGCTCTAGAAAGCCTTCGAGGTATCATATCCATACTTACCAGAGTTATTTTCTTGTCAAGTGCTTTCTTGACCGCCACGGGGTTTCTGAAAGGATCAGCGACGCAAACGAATATCTGTCCGTCCTTTGCATCCGATATATCAGGCATCGATATGGAAACTATGATGTCCGAACCAAGTACTTCCTCCCTACTAGAAACCTTGAATCCTAGTGATTCATACTCAACATCATGATGATGAGAAATATCGCCTGAACCAGATTCTACCAAGAGATCGAAGCCAAGCTTGCTCAGTTTCTTGTACGATGATGGGACGATAGAGACCCTGTTCTCCCCGTCCGGCTCCTTAAGAACGCCTAATCTCATTCAAACACCCTATTGATGTATTATTATTCCAACTGTAGAACGTTATTGAAACCGTCGGCTGGCGATTTTCTGATTTATTTAACCAAAAATTATGATATATCCGATTCCGAAAACAGCAACATCGCATATTGCATGGGAAAACCAACAGACCCATACTGATCGATGTCGTATGTATAGCCAAGACCAGACAGCAGCCGCTGTTAGCAGACCGAAACATGCCATGACAGTCTGCCACCAATAAAAACCGAAATAATGCAGGGCTATTGCATGATGAAGGGTGAACATTGTTGCTGATAGAATTATGGCCCCAGTCTCGCTACCAAGAATTTCAACTCCCTTCGTCGTTACAAACCAACGGAACACATATTCCTCTAGTAGACTGTTGAGGAATATCCAGTAAATCATTCCAGCGAGATATATTCTGAAGTCGGTGAGACCCGTAGTTTCCAATTCAGATAACATTGAGTCTGTATCTATCGTTTGACCCAACAAAAACCACATCACAAGGATGATCGCAGACATCGAAATACCGGTAATTGCAGCAATAACAAGTCCATCCTTATCTGGCAGTGACCATGAAATGTTATTTCCCTCAACATTGAGATACCAATATGCTGGAGCGGCAAGAAGCCAAAGCTTGCACGCTATGAAGAAGGCTTGCGAAGTGAACTCGTCGTCATTGAAGTTCAAGGTGAATAGAATAGAAATCGTGGGGACGAAGGCAACAAGTGATAATGCGAAGATTGCATTGCGTTTATCCTGCATGATTTAACACATGGGGGTTTGTTGAATATTGTTTTCACGGATTCAAACTTATGTCAGCAAAGTGCTAAGACTATCATCATACACGCACAATCATGACAAAGGGTGCAAGGAAGGTTGCAGTAATCGGGGCCGGAAACGTTGGGGCTACGTGTGCTTTCGTACTGGCAGAAAGAAAAGTCGGCCAAGTGGTCCTTCTAGATATCTACGAAGGGTTTGCGAAGGGAAAGGCACTGGATATGAGCCAGGGCGGTAGGATTCTGAACTACGATGGTAGAATCATAGGAACAAATGATTATGCGGATATTGCAGATTCAGATGTTGTAGTAGTAACCTCCGGATTCCCAAGACAACCTGGAATGACTAGGGAAGATCTAATCGGGAAGAATGCTGATATTGTCTCACAAGTAGGAAATGGCATCAAGGAGCACGCCCCTAATTGCGTGATTGTGATGGTAACAAATCCTCTCGATCTGATGACATACCACATGCAGAAGATTACAGGATTCCCACATAATAGAGTTGTAGGGCAGGCAGGTATTCTCGATAGTGCCAGAATGACTCACTTTATCGCAGAAGCAGTGGGTTGTAGCAATGAGGATGTCCAAGCGATGGTGCTGGGGGGGCATGGAGACACAATGGTTCCACT
>CAZPNT010000016.1:0-11893 GCA_964588055.1 uncultured Candidatus Poseidoniales archaeon
CGCTCGTCGAGCCCTAGAAGTCTACGGCAATGTCGAGGATCTTCTGAATACGGAGAAAGATCCTGAACTAAATGAGGCTAGAATTAGACTGGCGTCGGCATTTATCGAGATGGGAGAGTTGGATAGAGCTAGGGAACATGCTCTTTTTGCTTATGAGAATACCAAGGATTCCAGCCAGGATTTCCTCCATGCTAGGTCAAGAGCCGTCCTTGGGAGGTATTACGCAAAGATTTCCGATAACGACCTAGCTCTTCTGCACTACTCTGGTGCACTTGAGACACTGTCCGATCAGAATGATCCTCAGAGTACCGTTGAAGTCGAGATGCTACTTGGGCAAGTTCTTATCGATGCTGGTAGAAGGGAGGAAGCAGCCGAACACTATCTCAACGGCCTAGCTGTGGCCGAGTCAAATGACTTTAGAATGCTTCAGGGGGAGTTACTGGCCAGATTAGGTGAGGTCGAAACCGATCGTTCTCAGAGGATGAGCTACCTTCAGAGATCCCTATCTCTATTCAGGGAACTGGGTGCTGTCGGAAGGATGAAGGAAGTCCAGAATTCAGTGCACAGGGCTGTGATGGGAAGATAGTTATGCAGCTAGAATTTTACTAGGTTCGGACTGACCCGTCCAGTAACTGAACTCCGGCCCCTCTTGTTTTGAGATAGAGATATTTCCTTCGAACTCGTCTCCAATCGCTAGAAGAACTTCACTTTCTGCGAGGTGAGGTGCGTTATTGCTCTCCGAGAGGTGACAAAGAACAATGCTCTTCAGCCGCTCGCTCATTGAACGAAGAAGAACTTCTCCGGTCTGCCTATTGGAGAGATGCCCCCCTCTCCCAGAGATCCTTCTCTTGAGGGAATCGGGGTATGGTCCAGACATCAACTTCTCATGGTCGTAGTTTGCCTCTATGGAAATGTGATTGCAACCCGAAAGGTGCTTGATTAGGTCATCCGGGGCCTCCCCTAAATCAGTCACAATTGCAGCCCTTTCTCCCTTTCCATCGCTAGCAACTAGTGCGACGTTATCTGCATCTTCGTGTGGTACAGGAATAGCTAACATGCTCAATTCAGAAGAAAATTGAATCCTATCCAGACTCCCAAAAACCGAGTATTCATTCTCCACCAACTTCATCCTTGAAGCAGTTTCACTATTGCAGTAAAGATTTGACGACCACTTCTTTGAAGCCCTTAGGGCAGATGCCGAGTGATCTTTGTGATGGTGAGTTACTACAATCGAATTTATTGAGTTTGGATCAAATCCTGCTATTCTGAGCCTTTTCTCCGTCTGTCTTAGACTGAACCCACAATCGACTAGGACATTGTACTCCCCAGAGGAAATTACAGTTGCATTTCCGCGACTTCCTGAACCTAGATGAGTTATGCCAATACTCATGAGGAATCCCGGCTCTAGACGCCCTTTGAACAAATCCATTCCTCGCCCAAAATAATTGAGATTTCTCGACGCGGTCCGATTTTCCGTGTCCCTCTACTGGGAAATGTCCGAACGACGCTCCATCACCATGATAAATCTCTGAAGTTGGGAATTTGTATAGGGGTTGGCGAATGCGTAGGAAGCAGACAGCATTGCTAGTTTCCCTGCTGATTTTTTCCAGCCTTGCATTTGTCTCTCAGACACGACCACAGTCCCCAGTTTCTTCCACTGACCCCAATGAGGCAGAGGGAACAGATTCTCCTGTAACCGATCAAGATGGAGACTTGGTCCCTGACCTATACGAGGTAATTTTCGGTGGAACAGTGGAAATTGAAGCGTCCGGCTTCCAGATGTCGATTTCAGGTTTGAATCCTTCCGATTCCACAGACAATTCAACAGATCATGACAGGGATGGGTTGACGGCATTGCAAGAATACTGCTGGCCTTATACATTGGACAATTGCTTCGAGGAGAGGAGCACTCTCACCGGAAAACCACCAGAAGAAACCGAGTCGGGACTGAGAGAATACTTGGATCCCCGGGTTTCTGACACCGATGGGGACGGTCTTCCCGATGGATATGAGGTATTCATGTGTACATCCGGGGGCCTCTACAAAAAGGATCCCAACGACCCACTTAATCCGAATAATTTCTGGGAATGCAGGTATTTCGACCCGCTAGATCCAAGTGATGTTAACATAGACTTCGATAGATGCGAGGCTGACTTCAGTTGGGGTTGTGGTGACGGATTCGACTTCAATAGTGATGGTGAAATAGATGTCGGAGAAATGTTCACAAATGTCGAGGAATACTTGCTTGGAACTCCAGATGACTGGTTAACAGAAAGAGATGGCTTGTGGTGTTGGGGGCAAATCGAGGGACTCACCCAAGACTCTTGCCAGAATCAGATTGAGAGGCCAACGGGCGAATCGGGGTGGATGGGGAGCGACCCCAGATTTGCAGACTCTGACTATTTCTTCTGGGACGAACTAGCCCATGCCCAATTGGAAATACTGGGCGATGGGATTCCTGATGGTTGGGAGGCTCAATACGGACTAGATCCTTTGAATGCTAGTGATTCCACTATCGACTCGGATTCAGATGGTTGGGACATCGACGGAGATGGATTTGTTACACAGGATGTGACAATTGACACGTCTCAATGGGGAGAGTCATTCAGCAACTATGAAGAGTACCTGGTCGATTTCGATGAAAAGGCCGGAGTAGTCCCCGGAGTAACTGGTTTCGAGATATCCACAGATAATGGCAACACAATAAGTTTTGATCACTCTACAGCAATTAGACTCACGGACTCTTCCGTTCACAGCATTATTCCCGATCAACCTAGGGAGAGGCTGATCATTGGTAGCAAATATGGGATTACAGTCCTAGATCCATTCAGAGGGAGCTCATCTTCCTTTGGCATGCCTGCTGGACTAGAGATCCAAGTAATGGAAAGAAACACAGTAGGTAGCTTAGATTTCCTTCTATTGGGTTCAAACATCGGATTTCACACAATAATCATGGAAAACGGCATCCCAGTAATGGATTCGATGACTACAAATGATATTGGTGACATCTCCGTAATCTTCCCATTAGAATCTGAGTCTATTGACTTGGGGCTTCTTCTAATGGGGGGTGAAGGAGCTTGGAAGGTTACCCTATATGATGAAGACTCAGCACTTCTGAAATCAGAGATTTCAGAAATAGACCCTCTAACTTCACTCCTTCAAGATGCAAAGGCAACTGTTACATCAGCCGCACACGCCAAGATCTTCGGAAGAACTCCGATTCTTCTAGTAGGAACGGACTTCGGATTAATTGCGTGGAATTCCACAGATGGTTCCGACGACATCGGCAGTCCGTGGTGGATTTTCACCGCCAACGATGCAGATGAATTTGTCAATCCCGACATTCTAGATTCTAGAAAGTCTGCTATTGTCAACACCATACTTGTAGAAGAGTCAGCAAGTGGTTCTGATGACGTATGGTTGGGCATGGGTGGTGGGCTACATCAGATTACCATGGACCTGTTCATTTCACAACCTAGGGAGTCCATTAGTAGTGAAAGAATGCTAAATCTCGGTGGCCTGCTATCTGGTTCTAACGATATCCGAGCAATCCTGCCTCTTGATGGGATGTTGGTCCTGGGGTCAATGGATGGAACTTGGTGCTTAGAGGGAGACTCGGATGGAATTCTTGGAATTCTACAGAATCAGACTGATATCCCTGGCCTTGTAACTACGTTAACCTCTCTTGAAAGGGACGGCGAGTCATGGATATTTGCAGGAATATCTCCGGGCAGATTCATGAACATAGCCCCCATGGATCCGCACTCTCATGACTCAGATCTAGATGGGATGCCCGATGGTTGGGAGTTTGCCTATGGCCTGGATCCGACCGATCCTTTTGATGGCTTGAGGGACAACGACGCAGACGGGGTCTCTATTGGAACAGGAGTAGGTTTTGGTTTCGATAGACATTGGAGCAATTTGGAAGAATATCGTTTCGTCTCTCCTTCTGAATTCGGTCACAATGGAACCGATCCAAGAGTTTCTGACACAGACGGAGACGGACTAACCGATGGGGAAGAGTACTGGGGATGGTTCCTCGCCCCTACCACTTTCGATTGTTATTATCTAAATCAACAATACCTGTGCGACTCATCTATTGGACAATCTGCAACAGACGTTCACATGGGTGGTTGGACGGGCACGGGGTCAAGTGGGGGCAGTGATCTGCCAACTGACCCGACAAATCCAGACTCAGATGGAGATGGTATGCCAGATGGCTGGGAGATAAAGCATAGAAGATGGAGGGGGGATATCTACACGGGAGGAAATGAATGGACCTTGGATCCAAACAATCCCGATGACGCCAATGAAGACGCTGATGGTGACGGCCTCACGAATCTTTGTGAGTATGAGTGGGAGAAGCTAAGAGAAAGATCGATAATTACAGGAATACAGTCTCATGGTGAATCTCCTGGATCAGTATTGAATTGGACTCCTACCAATCCAAACAAAGTCGATTCAGACGGAGACTCTCTTCCAGATGGTTGGGAAGCTAGATACTCATGTAACTGGCCTTCTTCTAACTCAGGAATCAATCCAATGAATGGTTCAGACGCTCTTAAGAATCCTGATGGAGATGGATTTGATGTTAACAAAAACGGGGTTATAGATGAGGAAGAGGCGTTTGTCAACTGGTTAGAATATCACATGAAATCAGAAATCCTCCTTCAAGACTCTACCAATTCTGGAACAATTTACCCTGATAATTTCACATCGGCCCTGCCTCACCATTCATGGCAAGGTTTGGCAAATCAGGCATTCGGAGAGAGGACCGGTGAATACTACTTGTCGCTGTGGGTAGGTTTACCGGTCGAGGATGTCGGTTCAGCAGATCCTCTAAATTCAGATTCGGACAATGATGGGATGCCAGATGGTTGGGAAATATTCCATGCCAGATGGGGTTTATTCGATGATGATTGGACTCTAAACCCAGTTAATGGAGGGGATGGGCTAGGAGATCCAGATTTGGATGGCATGTCAAATTGGGAAGAGTACAATTCGATCGATAGTCAAATCAGTGAGTCTGAACCCACTATTTCATCTCCTCAGTTCTATCTCACAGATGCTGCCGGAGCTCTTATTGAGACCCCATGGATAGGCGCAGAATCTGCACTTTCATTTGGTCACTTTTTGACCGAGGAACAATCCAACATAACTGGAACTTCGGCAGATCCCAACAATCCAGATACTGATGGAGACGGTCTTCTCGATGGGATAGAAGTAATATTCACAACTTGGAACTCGACTGACTCTGTCTGGACACTAAACCCCCTGATTCCAAACCAAGGAGGTTATGATTCGGATAGCGATGGAGTGGGAGATTTAGTGGAATTGAACCTAACTTCTAACCTACCGATAAACGGGGAAACTTATCCACAGGGTGTGCCAACATTTGGTGATGAGGCTAGGGAAATTGACAACCTTGCCTTCGAAAATAGGGTGTTTAGGATTTTGTTCAGTAAGGAGGGAAGAGCAGATCTGGGAATGGATCAATATCTAGAATGGAAATCAGGTATGCCAGCAAAGCCAATGCTACAGGCCATCTTCGGGATCACCGATCCGAAGGACCCAGATACCGATCGAGATGGAATGGTTGATGGGTATGAGTATTGGTTCTCGGAATGGGAACTAGAGCAGAACAAGTGGACAATGAACCCGTTGTCAGACACTGATGTGGATTTTGACTCGGATCAGGACTCGTTCGACTGCAATGGAGATGGTGAGATTTCTGACTCTGAGTCATTCGATAATCTCGCCGAGTTCGACTCAAGATGGTATGGAAAGAGACTCGAGATTGGGAACGTTCCAAATGGAACTACAGTAGTATCATACGGAAGAGATGCGGTAAATGCACTTAATGAGGAAGAAGGCCTCTCCGATTCAGCAGCATGGGGACAGCTTTACTCAATATTCTCTACAAAGAGCTTGAAGTCGGCAGAGAAGATGGGACTGATAAACCAGGATGATCCTGACAACTTCAACAAGTCTCTGATAGGGATCAGCGATCCAACAAACTCTGATTCGGATGGCGATGGGATGCCAGATGGATGGGAGTACTGCTATTCGGTGTATTCCGAGGTTCTACCTGTAAACTCATTCCGCTGGTCTCTAAACCCATTGAATCCCCTTGATGTTGATTATGACCCCGACGCAGACGGTTGGTTGGACCGGGATATTCTTGACACTCCAGCAATTCAAGGTATCTGGGAGGATCGCACATTCTCCCCATTCTCCGATGATCAGCAGTTTGGAAATGGGGCCAATTCCCTATACTTCACTAACATAATGGAGTATTACAATGGTACCGGGCCACTTGATCCTGATTCCGATTCCGATTCTGTTTTGATGACTCCAATTATGGTTGACGGAGTAGTAGTCGACTATCGCCAGGACATGAGCCTATCCGACGGTAGAGAGATGTTCAAGTATGGAACAAATCCCTTGGATAATGACACAGATGGAGACATGATGCCGGATTTCTATGAGTTCCACAGGGGCTGGAACGAGACGAACGACAATTGGTCCTCCTTCTTGAAAATACAGGTCCAGTGGGTTGAAGTGACTCCTCAGAATTGGAAACCAATCCAGTTCTCCGACGGGCAGATAACGAGACCTGAATTGGATTGGACCTGGTTCACTCATGACCCAACCGACCCCGATGATGCTACTCAGGATTCCGACAATGATGGAGAGTGGGATTGCTCTGGAAGTAACTGTGATTACGTACCATACAATAACTTCCAGGAATATTATGCTGTTGTAAACGCCACTCTTTCCTCTCCTTCCATAGTAAGGGCGTCTACTCTGTTTGACTGCTCAGGGGACGAGGTCGAAGAGTGGTGGCAACTTCGTGAGACCCTCCTAGGAACATGTTCAGGATCTAACTCACTCGATTCTAATTACCTTAAGATAAACAGAATCAATGACGAAGATATGCTTTATGCATTGATTATAGATGATAATGACCTTTCATATCAGGATGTCAATTCTAGCAATGATGAAACCTATGTTAACGGTGAATGGACTGATGAGTTCAACAGGATTGCAGGCGATAGGTTCCATCTCCCTAACATCGGACTGGGCGAGTATGCCTATGGATGGTGGATTCTGGATATCGATGGCGATTTGATTGCAGATGGAACGGATCCAACAAATTGGGATACAGATGGAGATTGGCTGAATGATTTCTTCGAGATTGAAGATGATCTATTGGATGGAATAAGAGGAAATAGTGGTTCTCCTATCCGCTATGACGACAGAACTTCTTGAACTCAACAGTTCATTTGCTACCTTCTCCTCACGATATCATGGCCGATGATCGGCGAACCGTTCCTCCTCCCGAGTCGGGAGTAAATGAGAAGTTGCTATTCCTCAGAGAAAACATGGTCCACCTGACAAATCAACTAAGTATGCCAATTATCGAAGTCGCACTCGTCGTCTCGAAATATATCAGAATAGTTGCAGAGTCTCTAGAGAATGCAGCCAGAGCAGCCGGGGAAGAACTACCCGCAGGGATATTGAAGCCGTTGCCAATAGGTTCTGAAAATGAAGATGCTGAAGTTTCTGGCCTCGAATCCTTCCCTCTGGAGAAACTCATTGATCGGGTAGATCGCGACAGGATGGATATTCTTGACACCCTAGTGAGGACAATTCTCAATGAGAGCCAAATGGAGTTCGTATCCGCATTACAAGAAATGAGAGAATGGGAATTAGAAATTAGGAAACAACTCTCTAGCGTTTCTAGTCCAGGTGGACTCTTCAGTCCAATATCCCTAGCAGAGGACTTCTAGTCTAACTATTCTGAGAAGAAGCAACAATTCCACTAGAGACCCACCAAGCGTCCGCAATGGACCATACGAACAGGAAGGGCCAGAGGAATGCAGGTATCAATGGAAACTGGATTAGGAACCATTCTCCTGCCTTCCGATGCTCCCTGTTGAAATGCTGACCTAGGAATAGAAATGGAACTAGTGAGAGTGCGACGGCAAATAGTGGCCTCACTGCTCCCCAAGGGCCAATGCCTCCACTAAGCTCACTCCAGATTGCTGATGCAACCCCAAGAGGCCTGAAACCTTGTTTTTCAGGCTCTTCAATCCGGACCACGTACTCTTCCGCCACGATGTCCGCGATTATTGCGAGGGGATGAATTTGCCGACCAGTATGGTATGGAAAATGAGAAGTTTCTACTCACTCATTCTTTTTCGAAGATTGGAACCATTCAGAAGGATCTCCAAACTGATTCATAGAAAACTCATCATCCACCTCTCTAGGGATTCTTTCTCTTCCATTGTGCCAAGTCTGCTGTTCAAGCCATATCTCTATTTCTTTCCCGTTCAATGAGACTTCAACAAACCCTCCAAGAGTATTTTCTTCTAGGACAAAAGATACCTTTCCTACGGAGGCAGATTGCCTGGAGAGATGGAAAACGGTACCCTCCTCGTTAGATCTCATTGCCATAGCATCTAGTGCAGTGTCAAGAACCCTATTTTCCCTAAGGATCGATAGCAGGCTATCGATAGATTGGATTTCACCAGAAATCACCTCACTACTCCTTTTGATCGGAAATGAAGATTTTTCTGGCACCGTTTCGGGCTCCCAATCTGGGAAAATCATCCTTATCGATCGAACGACTTTGTCAGGATCGTCGTGACTACGAACTAATGTCGAGACACAAACTCTTGGTTCCATGCATTGCCGAACAATTGGTGACTAATAGTGATAACCAGTATGCCCAATTTCCGAGAAAATTCAAACCAATCCCAATTCACGACTGTACATGGTACAACGTTCTGGTCTGGTTTCCGTTGCACTCATCTTGATTCCCAATATTATCGTCATTGCATTCCGCATCCTTTCTCCAGAATTGAATGAAGCACTTTCAAATGACGATTTAGGCCAAATCGCGATTCACACATGTGCTACGATAATTGGAATTCTTTTGGCCTATAGATACTCTCGGGTACACGACCACGAATTCCGCCGCTCAAAGGCGATAGACGCTCTCTCTAAAACCTACAAAATGGAAGACAAGGGTCTTTGGGAAAAGGGAGAAGTTGCTATTCAGAAGCTAGAGGCTAGAGCATATTCTGACTTCAAGGGACGCAAGGCGTCATCATCGAGAAAGAGGATGCAAGGAAGCATTGGCCAGATCAATCGGGAGTCAATAGAATCGGAGCACAAAAAGAAAAGCGACTCGGAATATTCTATCTCTGTAGATGGTATTGAAATGATCAAAGAAAGCAGGGAAGAACCACCATTGTCAGAGAGAAACTTCTTGGAGAAAATTAAAGATTTTCTATCCTCTCTGATAGATAAGTCTGCTAATAGGAGAGCAGAAAAGATGAAGCAGGCGGAACTCAAGGAAATTACTTCAATGGCTCACAAGGGAATCGATAAATCACAATCGTTCAGCATAGATGGGGATTCTCAATGGGTCATCCCAGAAGGGACACAAAAGAAAACGAGATTTTGCGACTCCTGCTCAACATATAATGACGCAAATACGAATTATTGCACATCCTGCGGTTCTTTCATGAATTGATGGGGAACGGTTGATATGACTCCTTTCGGGGCCTGAGTCGGGCATATGTCGGGAAAGCGAGACTATTACGATATTCTCGGCATTGAAAAGGATGCTACTGAGGACCAAATAAAACAGTCATTTCGTTCTCTTGCTCGAAAGTACCACCCCGATAAGAATCCCGACGATACTGAAGCAGAATCTATGTTCAAGGAGATTCAAGAGGCATATGCGATACTTTCGAATCCAGAAGAAAGGAGGAAGTACGATGTCTTTGGACACGAAAGACCAGGTGGCTCTCCATTCGGATCTCGTGGTTTTCAGGGCGTCGATATCAGCTTCGATGATTTATTCGGAGGTGGTTTCGAATCAATATTCAGCCAATTCTTCGGAGGCCAGCAGACTGATAGATCCCATGGTTCGGATCTCTTGGTAAGACATTCAGTCCCTTTTCAGGCTGCTATGGATGGGATGGACGATGAAATAGAAATCGAAGTGATGAAGGATTGCCCATCATGCAAAGGCTCCGGCTCAAATAATGAGGGGGGTTCGAGAACTTGCCCCTCTTGTGAAGGAAGGGGGAGGATAGACGAAATCTCAATGATCGGGCCCTTCAGACAACGAGTGAGGAAGGATTGTGCCCCCTGTAGAGGCTCTGGAAGAATTGTCTCAGATCCTTGTTTAGAATGCCGTGGGAGTGGGCGTTCAATGCAGTCAATTCGAGTTAAATTCTCAGTCCGTCCTGGAATAACTTCTGGTAATCGTCTTAGAATGCGTGGGCAGGGAGAGGCGCCCGCCTCTCTAAACGGATCACCAGGAGATTTGTACATTGAGATCGAAGTCGAAAAACATCCTTGGTTCGAAAGGGATGGAGCCGACCTTCTCATGGCTCTTCCACTAAGTTTTGCTGACCTTACTCTGGGAACAACTATCGAAATACCCCACATAGATTCCGACAATCTGACAATCAAAGTTCCTCAAAATTCTAATCCCGGTGAAACAATTTCTATTCCCCAGAGGGGGCTTCCAATCAACAGTCGAGCTTCTAGGAGGGGCTCAGTAACTGTTGTTCTTAGGCTACAATCCCCAAAAAAGACGACTCGCTCCTTGAAGAAGAAGATCAAAGAAATCAGAGGAGAGCTGGAAGAATCAATCCCCCCTATTGAAGAGAGAATAAGGGAGGAAGCCAACTCCAGAAGGAACCGCTAGGCAGTCACTCCTCTCCGATACCTATCGATTTCGTTGGAACAGCAGCAATCGGTTTCCCTTCAACTATGCCCGAAATGTGGATTTTAGTCTCTGGAGCTCTACCTAAGGTCTCCAATCTAATTAATGTCGTAGAACCTTCAACCAGATTTCCTAGGTACACCTCATCATCTTGGAACATCATCTCGGGAACGACGCTGCTAATTTTAATCGACTCTCCCAGTGGAGAGTGGATTCTAATCGCAGCCATTTCCCAGCTAGATGAACCGGTTTTTATTCCAATTAGTAATGAGTTAGAACTCTCCTTTACTCTCCACGCACAGATGTCAATATTTTCGGTGAAGTGCCTAATTTCCGGATCCCCCAACTCTTCAGAAATCACCTCCCAAGAATTTCTTCCTAGTGTTGAAAGCGCAGCATTAATCTCTTCCAGATCCAGATTCTCCCCATTCATTGAGAATCTCTCTCTAAGCAAACCAAGTACTTGCACCTCACTCTCCTCCAACTCTCCGTAACTCTTGCCAAATGGTAGAAGTTTGGCCCGATTCCACCATATTACGACAAGTAAGGGGAATATTAGGAATATACCTGCGAACACATAGAATGGCGTAAACATCCAAGCCAGGTTCACGTACTCCTCCGTTTCATCGAAAGTCCCCATGTTCCTAATTGTGAAACGGTATTCTATCTCTTCATCGAAACTTCCCAGCCTCTCTAGTCGGATTGCATGGAATCCTTGATCTAGCGAAATTTCTCCAATTTCTTCATTTGCATACTCGGCAATTGACCAAGAACTTTGATTCAGTCTTTGCAAACTGATGCTCACCGAATCGTTTCCAGACACAGAGAAACCTATCATTGTCCAATTTGAAGATGAAATTTCTATTGCATACAAGTCAACAGAGTCATTCAATTCGAAGGTTCCAAGTACAGTTGAATTGTTTTCTGGGATTATCTGCCAATTTTCCCCGATTACATCTGAGTCCCAAATCGTCTCTGGAGCGTCTGACCCCTCTTCTAAGAGAAACTCCGAATCCGCAACTGCAGTTTTCACCATCGAAATAGATGCCAATAATGCTAGTGCTATTACGAAATGGGGCCTCTTCATCATACTCGGGAGTGCATCTAGGTCTTAGAATCCTTCAAGCGAAATGCTTCCATCGC
>CAZPNT010000017.1:0-7775 GCA_964588055.1 uncultured Candidatus Poseidoniales archaeon
CCCGGGCCGGCGGGACCACAACCCACCGTGCTAACCGCTACACCATCACAGCCAGAAGTAAGTTAGGCGTGTGTCAGCCCGTATTTCAACAGTTATGCAAGATTGGTTAGGAGCCAAACACCAACGCCTTGAAGCGGAGAAAGCCGTCGTTGACCCTATGGGATATTGTAGGGCAGCTTCATTTCTCGTGATATTCATCCTAGCTTCACAGACCCTCCCAGTAGTCTCAAGTGATACTGTAATTTCTTCAGAAGAAGTAGAGTTGCTGGAGGCTGGATCTTTCGAAAACGCCTCTGAGTGGTCTTTCATAAGCACTACAGGTTTCTCCGCAGAACAAGCAGAGTACACGATTGGGATGATAGCAGACGGAGAGATGTCATTCACCCACTCCAGACCCGATAACTTCGCAGAACACACTTCTTGGGCAAGCAGTGGATGTAGTTCCTGCAATGCAACATTCGGGGAAGCAGATGGATTCTACTCATGGTCCATGGGTCCCGACATAACAATGGGCGGATACAGCTATTCTGGTCTGCATTCGATGGAAATTGAAAATGTCTCGCTAGTACTTCACTTCTCCATCCCAGATGCCCTTCCCTCAGATGAGGTGAACGTGATTCTGCAGAACCATGGTTCCGACATACTCGTGACGACCTTTGCCAGAACTCTGGGGCCAGTGAATCGAATGAGCAACCCCCTTGTATTGGACCTAGATGGTCACTTGGACTGGGACTGGTCCAAGTTAGAGCAAACTCAATTCAATGTGGATTACGTGTCTGACAACCAAGGTGCAGATGACTCGGAGGTTAGAGTCGATGCCGTGGGACTGAGGGTTAAGTTCCACCAACCTTGGTTCTCATTCGAAAACGCGAGAGCCGACCACGCGTCCGATTTGGACGGAGTTCCTGTAATCGACATTAGCACCTACGAGGGAGAAATTTCAGGACTAACACATAGCACATGCGGACTAGTCCCAGAGGGAGAGGGAGGAGGGACATGGGAGTTCCAGATTACCGAACCTCCCAATCAGAAACTGGGAAGAGTGCATGTTTCTGGAGTAGGCAATCACAGCATCTGGTTCGCCTCAGAGAGCACTGGTTGGGATTACTTAGAGGTGAATTCTGGAGAGAGACTAGAGAGCGAAGGGGAAATCGTCGATTTCAGAATAGAGGTAGAGGATGGGTGCATATCGGGATCAAGAGTTGATGTTAACGACCCCCATCTGATTGTGAATGGAAGGGTTGCAGGTGGTCTTTCTGGCCTTTCAAGTGAATCCAGTTACATCAAATTCGCAATAGGTAGTTCACTAGTCCACACGGAGCCAATAGATTCTGGAACTTTCGAGTTTTCTGTACCTGTTGGGAATGCTCTCCCTTCGGAAGGAGAGGCGCTAAGGGTGGGAGTGGCTGCTAGGTTCCAATGGTCTTCAAATGGGACGTCTGAGAATACGGTTGTCCACATCGGATCAATGTCCATTTCTGGAGGATTCTCATTGGAATGGGACAGAAATCCAGTATGTTCGAGTATTGCGGACATAAACCTCATCGAGGACGGAGGGGGGGAGATAATTTCAGTCTCTTCCATTTGCAATGATGACATCACGGATTCCCAGAACCTGGAAGTCAGTGCAGAGAGTTCTGACGACACTATCCTCCTAGCTTACGGAGAGGAGGGTTTGCTGATGATTGAGCCGAAAGAGGAGGCAAGCGGAGTCACCGAGGTGTTTGTTCAGGTCATAGACGAATCTGGGAACGCATGGACTGACTCTTTCTTGGTCGATATCGAGCCGGTCCAGGATCCTCCACAATTCGTCCACCTTCCTGGGACTCTATACATCGAATTGGGCGAATCCGGATCCATAGTCCCTGAAATACACGATCCAGATACTCAAATTCTGTCCATCACCACCAGCAAATCTTGGGCAACTGTAAACGAGAGCGGAGAGATCTTGATTGAACCTGTTGAAACCGGCGAGCACATGTTGACCATTTCCGTCAGTGACGGGAATTCCGATATCTCGAGGGACGTGAGAATTGTTGTGACATCAAAACCAGACTTGCTAGTCGAATATGTAGAGATAAGAATGGGGGGCGTAGAAGCAGAAAATCTGGAGAATGGGGATGTTGTAGAAGTTATTGGTTTCGTTCGCAATCAGGGGAGGGCCTCTGCTCATAATGTGTCGTTCTACTGTAGATTAAATGGGATTCTAGTAGGAACTGGTGCGATTTCTGAATTGGGCCCGGGTGGTCTAAAGATGGCGGTGTGCGACATCCAACTGATTGAAACATCGGGAGTTGCTACATTCATAGTAGAGATAGATGGAACGAATTCGATTGAAGAGACCATCGAAGAGAATAATGCTCACCAGATCCAATTTCCGGTTGTAGGCACCAGTCCTGGTTCCGAAGACAGCGATGGTGGTTCGATTATACTAGTTGTCTCCCTGGTGGCAGTACTTTTTTCCCTGGCGGCATTCCAGATGGGGCCGAAATCTCCCAAGAAGGAGTTCGAGCGAAGGAAGTAGTGGCAAGGCCGGGTTATTGGCTTCCGTTTGGCCGATAATCTGAACAGAATAGACAACGGTTATACAGGGAGCGAAAGCGAAAGCGAACTACCGCGCTAGTGGCTTAGGCCGCAAATGCGGTGGTGTGTGAAAAAATGATGGTATTGAAAATTAGGCTGGAAACAGACGAATGGGTATACGAAGAGCATGAGACCGCTTAGGAGATTACTCCTTCGACCAAGTCTGGGGATATACCCCAGGTTGCATTATAACGGTCCTAGGTGTCGCAACCTGGCCCGATTTCATCTCTGGTATTGAGTCGGAATTGACCGAAAGTTCGGAAATTGCGACTGCCTCGCCCTTGAGGCTGGATAGCAATACCGTAGAACCCAGTGGCAGGCCTTTAGGAACAGAAACCACCCCTGGTCTAGCTAGCGGGGCTCCGTGTGATAGAGCAGATACCGCTCCATCCTTGATTACTATTCTAGGGATGTCATCGAGAACTGCCTCCACGGGACAGACTAACCTCCCTAGGCCCCCCGGATCATCATGCTCCCTCCACAGGAAAACAGCATCTGCCAACTGCTGCATTGAACACGCCATTTCATCCTCCAAGGATCCGCTCTTGGACCTATGAAGCTCCAGCAACTCGCAATTGTTTCCAGATAGGAGGCCGAGGTCCCTAATCATGGTCCTGATATAGGTTCCAGCTTCGCAGCTGATCGAAAGCAGGTGGACCCTATCGCCCTCTTCTGTCTGCAGAAGTCTCGATTCTGAAACTTCCCTAGTCCTGACCTGCACCTTTACTGCAGATTCTTTTGGAGGGACATTGAAAATCTCTCCTTTCATTCTGGAGACCAAAGAAGTTAGTTCTTCTTTTCCGATGGGCCTCTTGAAACGAATGACTGCGATGTAACTCTTAGGCTTTCTGAGCAACTCCCCGGTTATCTTAGTCGACCTTCCACACAGTAGGGTGAGCAAGCCAGTTGCAAATGGATCTAATGTCCCCCCGTGGCCGATCCTCTTGATTCCAAGCATTGAGCGAGCCCATGCTGCAAGTTGGTGGCTAGATGGCCCGGGAGGCTTGTCTACGAGGATTATTCCACATTCCAGAAGCTCCTCCAAGGGCCTATCCTCAGGATTGCATCCAAATGAGTTGTTGGTCTTGGCAGAAGGATCGAGGGACCATTGCTCGTTTTCCATTGGTTCACCCGACCAATATGGCGTCTACTTCATTGAATACTTCAGACTCGTCCTTGCTATCTGCATCAATTACAATATGATAGGGGGACATGTCATCCAGATCTATTCCATAAAGCGTCAAGTACCTCGACATGTCGTCTTTCTGTCTCTGCTGGGAACGCTGAAGGCACTCAGAGAACTCCCCTCCCTCTCTCTTCTGAATCCTTCTTGCCCGCTCTTCATCAGATACGCTAACCCAGACTCTGAGACAATCCATGTCGTTCTTATGTGCCCACCAGCCACTTAGTCTACTCTCTACAATCTCGGGCGAGTCAGGAGAAGACATGCGTTTACGGAGTAGTTCATCGAGATGTCTGTCAACATCCAAGTCTTCCTTGGCCTCTGAACTTAATTCCTCCACAGAGAGTCCTCTGGACCGTGCTTCTTCCCTGAAAACATCACCCCCATTCATGGATCTCCATCCTCTCGATTCTGCAATCTTGGATACCAGCGTGGATGTACCGCTTCCAGGGGGTCCGCTGATTGTAACCTTAAGCAAAGGGCTCATCTCCACTCGCTTCTACATACATCGCATCTTAGAAGTCCCTTTGGGGTTCTGGAAATCATGTCTGAATTGCAAATATTGCATGTGGCACCGTCACGAGGAGGTGCCACGTGCTTGTTCCCAGAACGTCTCTGGGGGATGTTCTTCGAATGATCTCCGGTCTTCCTTGGTCCTGCCCTCCTCTGAGACCTTCGAACGGTCGATGATGCGGATTTACCCTTTACGTCATCAAGCATGTGAAGGAGTGGTTCCGGGATGGTCTCCCCAGACAGAACTAGGGGGTGCCTAGAGTATCGAGCTATCTTGATGTGCCTGTCCAGAATCCTTCCCAAGGGGGCACTCATTGCGATATATGTCGCAATCCAAGCCGGGAAAATCCAAAGGACTCGCGCATTGAAGCTCCACATCGGATCCCATGGTAGGCTGACGAAACCAACTCGGAATGATTCTACGGAACCGGCCATCCAGCTGAATATAGCGATGATGAAAACCATTGTGAATACCATGGGCTTCATCATTGATGATTGCATCTTCATTTGCTCTGGCATCATCTCCATCTGAATTGTCTGCATTTTATCAGCCATGGCCGTGTCTCTAGCCATCCTTGCCTCTCTAAGTTGCTTCCCAATCTGTCTACTCCTGTGGGAGAAGTGAGCTTGTTGTAGTGGATCCATGAAGAATGAGCGGATTATGGTGTTCACAACCATTATTGATGATCCGACTATGAAAACGGTTGGCACAAAATAGGTCTGGTGGAAGGGCAACATGGGCTCAAGCACGGATCCTGCTGTATCGGAGAGGCCTACCCGAAGCCCAGGATAAAACATCAACATGACCATCATACCTAGAAGCAGGAGCATCGGAAGCATCATCGATGCCATAGCATCTGCTTGGGCATCGCCTCCCGCTTGTGCTGGTGCCATATCACATCGACACGAAGGAGTGAGAATAACACTTCGGTGATATAGGATAATACTTCATCACATTCAGGAAAGAGTGTGTCCGCAGACAACACATATCGAAGATCCGATTCCCATTTGATAGCCACAAGCAGGGCATGTGTTTGACTGGGCATCTAATTCATCCTTTTCCTCTTGTGGCTCATCCTCAGGCTCAGATTCCACCTCATCCTCATCAGATTCGGTTACTTCTGTATCTCCTGGCTCACCATCGTGCTCAACGTCAATTATCTCCTCGGAAGAGGAAGGAAGTTCTTCTTCTTCTTTTTCCATCCATTGTGGGACATTTGGCTCCTCATCCACCTCATCTCCGAATGTTGCACCATGGAAATCCTGGGCATCGGAAACCTTGTACTCTGCCTCAGGATCTCCCTGAATTGTGTAAAGAACTTCGATTCTTTCTCCTTGTAGAATCCTCCCGATTGCCCAAGTCACCTGTGTCCCGTCTCGGGCGGACTCCTTTGTGATTGAAGAGTCCCTTTCCCCCTCCTTATCCGAGCGGACTACTGAGTCTTCGATGGAGAATGTCCCAGGTACAACATCGTGAAGCGCTAGATCATCTAAGGCACTGTCAGAGCTATTGTGGAACATTAGCATAATCTCGTATTGGCCGGGTTTCCCACCCGGGAAAACCTCCTTTCCCGTGCTGATATTCCTTCTTTTGTGGACTACGGAGATAATGGGGGGCCTGTCCACTAATCTAGTAGCGACCGGCCCAAACCTTTCTGAGGTAAAATCTACTTTTATTGGAGCAACGAGCAACTCATTCCTAGGAGAAGGGTCGGGAGCAACGAGAGGGTATCGAATCACTACGGCCTTGCCTGGTTGCAAGCCCAATGGAGCCGATGTGCCAATTGTCATTCTCAGACTATTTCCCTCCCTGTCCGGGGAAACATGCCTCTCTTCCAATTGTGTACCATTTACCAAGTCGATTCTGTACTGTTCTTGCGTAAGTTCAGTCCCTTCTATCTCTATGGATATGTCCCCTATTTCCGGGGTATCGAAAATACCGGGGATGTCATCTAGAACTCTGAGAACATTAATTTCAGAAGTTCCGGTGTTCTCAAGAGTGATTACTGTTTCAACCTTGGAAGAGACATATGATTTGATTCTAGACTTGTCAAATCTTTTCTGAAGAGCGGCATCCAGAACAGTGAGTTGCTGTTCCTTCAATTCTACGGTTCCTGAAGACTGTACTGAGACCCTTGGCAGGATTGAGAACCTAATCTCCTGAGTGAAACTTGGTTGGTCATCAGATTCCACTCTCTTCGCCATTGAGTCCCATTTGCCCTCTGGAGGTACGTCTTGTCTAATGTCTGAAACGTCCAGTATTGGATCTTCTCTACCTATCAGCCTTACAGTGGCGCCAGATAGTGAGACTACGAATGATGATTTGTTCTCAAAGACACAAGTACAGTGCCACACCCCAGGCCTATCATCCTCTTCCGCGTTAACGTATGAGAATTGACGTCCGGACCCATTGACCCTATCGAATCTGGCTCTAGAGACGGTTGCCTCTGAAGAGTAGGTTGCCGAAGTCACTCCTGCGTTGATTTTTTCAACCGACTCAGTATTTACTTTAGCGGAAATGGACAGGCTTCTTGTCTCCCCAATATTCATCCTACCTATGTCCCAGACAACGGAGTCCTTCTCAACACTGTAGACGCTGTCATCTGGAAGAATAAAAGAGTCCGGAATAGTCCTCTTTACCTCGACATCGTACAGTGGGGCAGGTGAGACATTCTCAATTTCGATATTGATCTCTATTTCCTGGGGAGAGTCTGAGTAGACCATTGATAGGCTAGGTTCTTCTTCTCTGGAGCTCTCTGTATCTATTGACTCTTTTAGAACCAGCATTCTTGGGCCAGATGCCGTGTATGGGATAGCGGTCTCCTCGGTCGGATCTAGTTCCTTCACAGATGAGACTCGGTCTCCGAAATCAGTAGAGTCTATTGATTCCAGATGAACCTCAATATCCCATGCTCTGTGCTTTTTGCTTGAGTTTCTTAGAATTAGTTCACCATCGATGAACTGTTTCCTTATTGATCCGTCTGGGTTCAGAACTGATTTTTCCGTTTCACTAAGAGTAGCATGGAGTTTGTCTCCCGGGATGGAATCTACTTCCGACGCAGATCTCAGGAATGGAGACTGTCTTTGGGGCTTTGAACCATCGGTTTGCTTGAATTCAGACTCTCTTACCAGATCAAATGATTCAATGGCTTGGGCTACTTCTGACTGAGTAATTTCTTCTTCTGATGACTCCTCGGGCCACTGAGTTTTTTCTAGAGAAATGTTACCTTCAAGTGAGGCCTCGATAGTATTCTCTGACTCCGGTGCCCATTCATCTTCTAGAAGAGACAAGGAATCCGCCAGCGAATCGATAGAAGAAATGTCATTCTCAACGGATAAGCCCTCGAGAGAAGATTGCGCCTCTTCCTCAGGCTCCTCGGTGAAACCGGGTGGTGGCGGTGGGGCGTCGAAGCCCATTGGCGGAGGGGGCGGGGAGTCCTCCGCCTCTTCCTCAGGCTCCTCGGTGAAACCGGGTGGTGGCGGTGGGGCGTCGAAG
>CAZPNT010000017.1:7875-11856 GCA_964588055.1 uncultured Candidatus Poseidoniales archaeon
GAGTCCTCCGCCTCTTCCTCAGGCTCCTCGGTGAAACCGGGTGGTGGCGGTGGGGAGATACCTTCCTCAATGGTGTCTTCTTCGTCTTCCACATCATCCTCAATTGTCTCTATTTCCTGGGGGTTTTCTTCGATTTCGGGACCTGCATCTTCATCCTCTGGTTCATCTGGATCATCGAGACCAAGGAGCATTCTCCTAGCCGCCTCATGATCGATGGTTGAGGAATCTTCAGTAGTTTCCGAATCATCGTTGGAAAGTTCTTGAAATCCTACCGGAGGCGGAGGTGGTGAAAATCCTTCAGGAGGGGGTGGTGGAACCCCAAAACCGGGGGGCGGAGGGGGTTGTTCTGGGTCTTTTTCCTGTTTTTCTCCGACTTCCTCTTCGTCATGGGAACTTGAGTCTTCAACCATGAAATGGGCCTCAGGGTACACGCTGACGTGTGACTGGTTCGTTTAACCGTTACCTGCTCAGAAAAATCGATTGTTTGCCCTAAGAACGTTGAAGACGGAAACGTTCTCGGCGTTCTATGAGCTCCAATGATGGCACCACTCCGCCAGTATTGTTCGTGGTCGGCACGGCTGGTGCTGGGAAGAGCTCTCTAGTTACCTCTTTTCAGAGGTGGGCTAGATTCCTGGACATTGATGTATTAGCGATAAACCTTGATCCCGGAGCCGAAAGGGTCCATTATGATCCAGAATTTGATGTCAGAGACTTGATCTCCCTTTCAGAAGTCATGGACGAATATGACCTAGGTCCAAATGGGGCCCAGATACTGGCTGCTGATCTAGTTGCATCTCAGGCCGTAGAGGTTTTCGAAGAGATTGAGGGTCTTGCAGGGGACATAATGGTCGTTGATACTCCGGGACAAGTAGAGCTTTTTGCATTCAGAGAAGCTTCCAGCCACCTAGTACATGTTCTTGGGCAGGGCAGAGCATGCCTAATTTTCCTTTTCGACCCTTTACTTTCCAGCACTCCAAGTGGGTTTGTTTCTCAGATGCTGCTATCTTCCATTGTTCATTTCAGGCTTGGTCTACCTACTGCTAACTTCTTGTCTAAATCAGACCTATTAGAGCCGGATACACTCGAGAAAATTCTAGAGTGGGGGGAGAACCTTGATGTTCTGGAAGCTGCATTGTTTGAAGAGTCGTCGAAACAAAGCAGCTTCGATGGAGGAGGGCAGAGGGCAGAGTTTGCAATAGGTCAACTAAGGATGATGCAGCATGCGGCAATTCAACCAGGACTAATACCATTATCGAGTGAGATGGAAGAGGGGCAGGCGGATGTATTGAGTTTCGCTCAAAACATATTTGGCGGGATGTCAGATGCCAAGGATGGATTCGCGGGAGATATAGAGCATGAGAGGCAGTGACTTGAAGATCGATCTTCTAGCAATAGATGATCTATCTGATAGGCTTGCGGAAATTATCGACTGGGCAATCAGAATAAAGAATGACGAAGAGGCTCTTTACGACTTCAAACCGCTAGACGGAATGTCTGTTGGGTCGATATACGAGAAACCATCAACAAGGACTAGGGTGTCATTCGAGGTCGGAGTTAGTAGGCTAGGGGGGCAACCTCTGACACTTCTTGCCGGCGACATACAACTAGGGTCAAGCGAAACCATTGCCGATACTGCTGCTGTGCTCTCAAGGTACATGGACTGCATCACTTACAGATGCTTTGGGCATGGCGATGTTGCGGAACTCGCCAAACATTCAACGGTACCAGTTATCAACGCCCTTTCTGATCTACATCATCCTTGTCAAGCTGCAGCCGATATGATGACAATAGTAGAAAATTCAGACAAAGTGAGTGGTCACGTTGCTTGGGTTGGCGATGGAAACAATGTCCTACACGACTTAGTTCTAGGTTGTGCTATTTTGGGTTATGACGTCAGGTATGCAACTCCAGAGGGTTTTGAGCCAGACGATTCTATCATCTCAAGGGCCATGGAAATTGCCGAAAAGACTGGTTCCAAGGTAGAGGGGGTAAATGACCCGATAGAAGCGGTCAAAGGAGCCGGGGTAATCTACACTGATGTTTTCGTATCAATGGGGGAAGAGCATTTGGATGGAAAGATGGGTTCTTTCGATGGTTTTCAGGTGAATGAAGAATTGGTTTCTTATGCTGATGACAATTACCTCTTCATGCACTGTCTTCCTGCTCACAGAGGTGAAGAAGTTACAGATGGCGTGATAGACTCGTCCAATAGCGTCATTTTGGATCAAGCGGAAAACAGAATGTGGGCACAGATGTCTATCCTAACTCTCCTGTGCAACGAAGCGGCTTGGCAAACCTACTGGGAGTTGCGTTAAGCGGGTATTATTGATATCACTAAGAAGGCCAACAGGCAGAGTTGCATTGAGTTCTTGATTAGTTTCTGAGCTGAATGGTCATCTGAAGCAAAGAGTCTTGATTTGACCATCATGAGTGAAACCACTGCAGGGATGACAAAGATTACGTGCCAATCAGTGAAAATCTGCAATATTGGTAAGAAAGGCGCCAGCATGGAGGCTAGAGTCACTGCCAGAACTAGGGCTGCAACCTCCCTTGCTCTTTCTTCCCCTACCTTCATTGCAAACGTGTCCCTTCCTTTATCGCCATCTATGTCCTCAATGTCCTTCACAATCTCCCTAGAAAAATTATACAGAAATCCTACAAGGAACACGGACCATGCCCTCTGATCGAGTGGATCGGAAACACTAGCAGCTCCGAAAATTATCACCAGGCCTACTGAAAGGCTGATTGCGAAATTTCCAGGGAGGCCCTTGTCCTTCATCCTAAAGCTGAATTTGGATGATGATTCATAGTTGAAGAGTAGGATAAGTGCGATTCCCCAAATTGCAAGAGATGGCAGCCATCCATCCAAGCCAATTTCGCCAGAATAGGAGACGTAACCTGCGACCATAAGGAAGGAGGCTGAGAGTAGTCCGGTTGCCTGTATTCCTGCCTTTGCTGAAAGTGTGGATATATCCTCGGAAGGAAGTGGTCGGTCTGGCCGGTTGATTCTGTCTATCTCGATATCCATGTAGTCGTTCAATGCGTTCCAAGAGAACATGAATGTCATCACCGAAAGTGAATGGAGTACGGTAACGAGGGCGAAATCCCCCCTAGGTAATCCCTGTGATGCCAATATGGAACCTAGCATAACTCCGAAGATCCCAGCAGTTACAGAGTTTCCAGCCCTGAACAATTCTGACCATGAGCCAAGAGTCCCGCGTGTTCCCACATTTCATTGTCGGAGTAATGGAGACTTCATTCCTTCCCTGACTATTGATGGGTCACGGCAATTTCATCCTGGGAGAGTCCCCACACACAAACGGTGTATACGCTGCCTCTGAATGGCCCTCTGACATGTCCCACTTTGGAAAACCTAGAGTCCTTTGCCATTATGTTTCCAACTTGATTCATGGTCGCACCCCATCTGAATCTGTCATTTAGATGATCGAATATCTCAACTGTGTTCGCTGTCACCTTTTCCTCCAAGAGTCGCATGACTTCCTCCCTTAGTCTTCTTGTTCGGGACATCAGGATGCCTCCACTTTCAAGGGAAGAGATGCTAAGACCCTGCTGTGAAGTCCTGACCAGCTATTCGGACTGATCTCTATTGGAGCGGATTCGGCCATCAGAGGTTTCCATGTTTGCTTCTCATCGATATTTCCTGAGTAGTTGACAATTGGGGTTAGGTTTGTTTCCGTAGATTCCGTCTTAGTCCGCTTCAAACTAGCTAATGGGACTACTCGGCGTGGTTCTGGCCTCTTTCTGTATCTCAGCTCAGTGCTCGTCTTTTGTGTGTTCATCATGACGGGGTGTACGACCATTTAGATATTAACAGAAGGAAAAGGGGCGATAGTGAAAGTGAAAGTGAAATTCTACATGTCCTCACTATGCAACGTTTTGAAAAGAGGTTGCCTTTCGATGGGTTGCCGCTCGTGTGGTGTAGTTCGGTCCATCATGTCGGACTCTCGATCCGTCGACCCG
>CAZPNT010000018.1:0-11756 GCA_964588055.1 uncultured Candidatus Poseidoniales archaeon
TGGCGTGGTTGGCAAACCGGGTACAGGAATCCCAATTAGCCCCAGTGTCATTGAAATGAAGCCTATGCTGAACCAAAAAATTCGGCTAATTTCAGACCGGTCCGTATCGACGAGGTGGACATCTTGGTCTTCCACGTCTGTTCGGCAAGAAGTGGCACTTAGTATCTTGTGTTTGGGAATTCTGTCTCATTTGGCTGGGTAGCCTTGATTTCCCCCCTCTATGTCCGAAGAACATGGTGGTGACGGACCTTACAGAGTTCGAGTCGAGGCTTCTGAAGTGGATTTCAGCTTCTGACTTCGTCGAGGTGGCTTGGTCCACTAAGAGGGCGGCAGAGGCATTCAAGGTCGAGGAGAAGGAAGTCTACGAGGCACTGGCCTCGCTTTCACTCAAAGCCAAGGACCACATACAGATATTCTACGATGGTGGGGCAATCAGGATCGTTGCTGACTACTGAGGTCCGGTTTAGATTTATTTCCAGCCCCAGCACTGGATGGGAAAAGCACGCCCGACCACGTGGGCTTGGTGGGTTCAGATTCGTCTGTGAAGAATGACCTGAGGTATATTGAGACCAAATCGATAAGCAATACTACCATGAAGATAATTACCAGATAAGCCGCTACCTTGTCGTATTCAAGGAACTTTAGATAGAGGTTGATGTAATACCCAATACCTCCGGCACCAACAATCCCAATCACAGTACCTGATCTAACATTGTATTCGAACATGAAGATAGCCTGGGCGATGAGATGGTTGGCAGTCTCTGGAATGACCACCCCTAGTGACATCTCTGCCTTGGTAAGGCCCATTGCGTTTGCAGCCTCCAAAGGAGTGCTGTTCATTCCCTCTATGGCTTCGTACTGCATCTTTCCGAGATACCCGACTGTGTAAATCGTCATTGCCATCGTACCCGCAATAGGACCTAGTCCAACAAGGATAACGAAGATTATCGCCCAAATTAGGCTAGGGAGACTCCTGCATGCGGAAACAACTGCTCTAGATGGATAGGTAATGTACTGAGGGAAGAGGTTCCTTGAGCTCAAGAGACCCATTGGAAGTGAGAAGATCATTCCAAAGAAGGTTGCAAGAATTGCTATCTTAATGGTTTCAATCATGCCAATCCAAGCCGTTGAGCACGTGAATTGTAGATACCTTCCCGCTTCGCAGGGCGGATATGTTTGAGGCTGTACAACTCTCCATCCCTCCCAATCCCAAACTAGTCCAGAAGTGAGATTGTAAATGAGGACGAAAACCGTGATCAGTGCAGTCACTGAGACGATCAGTTCCCTCAGTACTCTATCCATTTCTACCATTCTAAACCTCCACAATGGAAGTATCTGTGATGAATGGGTTCAGTCTACCATCATCGATCACAAGAAGTCGATCAGAAATCTCTCTTGCTCTAGAAACATCATGCTCGACTAGAATCATGGCGGCTCCACTAGATCTTACATAGTCTAGAACCGAATCCACCACTCTCTCAGAAGTTTCTTCGTCTAGTTCGCTGAGGAATTCGTCAGCAAGGATTAGTTTAGGGCGTTGAGACAGGGTCCTAGCTGTAGCAACTCTCCTTTGCTGCCCCCCTGAGAGGCGCTTTATGGGTTCGAACTTCTTCTCATACAAGCCCATATCCTCAATGGCTGCATTCGCAAATTCCCTGGCTTTGGATCTAGGATTTCCAGCCCTAGATCCAAGCATTACATTGGCCCATACGCTAGAGTGCCTGACCAGTCCTAGTTTCTGTGGAATGTAGCCAATAGACCCTCTCTTTGGTCTCTGTGGAATGGTCGCTCCACAGACTTGAACTTCTCCGGATATGGGTCTCAAAAGTCCGGCGATTGTTCTCAGGAAGGACGTCTTGCCTATCCCAGATGGGCCTGTGATTGCCAGCACCTCTCCTGGTTTGACATGAAGATTCTCAATCGACATCAAAGGGTACGAACGTGAGAATCCGACGTCCAGATTGCTAATCATGACCACCGCTGACACGTGTATTCGTGGATAGGACCTACTTTTGACATTTAGGAAAGCCTAAATTTATCATTAGTATTCATTTCCGGTCTATTTCATGAACGAGGCCAGAGAGAGAATTAGAGAAGTATTCCACGGGAGAACAATGCCTATTTTGGTCGTTAGTCTGATAGTGTCAGCAGCCGTATTGTGGGCACTTTTCACCATAGAATACGACGAGTGTGATGGTGAGGAGGACTGCATCAGAATAGCCTACGAGGTGAAAGACACCTACCTATTCTGGGAAGCGAATCCACAGGAGATGGCAGACAAACTCAGCGACCTAACTGGGATGAAGGTTGTAGTCTACCCTGTTTCTGACGAGGTAGCGGCAATAGAAGCGGTTGCGAACGGAAACGCCGAGATTGCTATGGTAGATGGTGCAGCAGGATGGCTCGGATACCAGGTTTACGATCTGGACATAGTAGCTGTGGAGAAGAAGCCGGATGGGAGAGTCTTCTACAACGCTGCGGCTTGGGTGAAGGCGGACTCAGAGATTGCAGCGGCACACCTAGATGACGATCCCGATACTGATCCATTCGCACTTATGCAAGGAAAGAAGTCATGCCACACTGGTTGGTTGAAGAGCGCTGGAATGCTGATACCTATGGGTTACCTAATCGGGAACGGGTACGCAGAAGTGATTGGTGACCCAAACGAGATTGAGTCGTTGAGAGCCACTGTGACGAATTTCTTCAATGAGGACTCTGAGATTCCTGAAGGTGGCACACAGTACTCAGGATACAAGGGGGCAATGAAGTGCATGATGACGGGGCATGGCGACATAGCCCTGGTTAAGGACACGGCATATCGACTATATTGCGATGAGGACGAGGACGGTGTTCCCGACGGCCCTGACTGGTGCCTAGATCGAGACGAGATTGTCATGCTGCCCTCTTTCGGGCAGGCTCCGAGCCACCCCGTAATGTACGATCCAGCCAGGATGGATGAGGCGACTATGCTGGTGATTCAAGAGGCTCTCCTAGCACTTGACGATGATAGCGAGGGAAGGGAGATTCTTAATGACGTTCTGAACACTGCTGGAATGGTGGCAAGCACTGGGGAAGAGCATCTTGGGACTTATTCGGACGCGGTTTCAAATGTACCGGGCATCCAGGCTTATCTAGAGAAGTAGGGGCCATGAATGAGAAGTTGGGTAATAATCTCACTACTGGTTGTCACTTGCCCGCTCGCAGGTTGCCTTTCGGATGAGGATGAGTTCGTTTGGCCGGAGCCTGAGAGTTGGGATTGTTCCATTGAGGTTAGTTACAATTTATCCTGCTACTTGTATCTAGAGGGGCTTTCCAGCCCAATACTCACGCTAGAGCACCCAACAAGTGATGAGATATGGATAGTGGAGTTATCTGGCCATATTCACTCTTGGAACGGAGAGGTGGTTTCAGAGGTGGCGGACCTTAGCTCGATTGTTAGCAACTGCCATGTGGAACAGGGGCTACTTGGCATGGCATTCACGAATTCTTCCAATGACGACCAAACTGTACTTCTATCTTACGTGGAGGAAGGAAGTTGCGATGGCCCCAACGAGTCGGACTTAGTGCTCTCCTCCGCCACTTTGGATTCTAATGGGGCCATTGACATATCCAGCATTATTGTCGTGAAGGCTGTCGAGCAACCTTTCAGGAATCACAATGGAGGGCATCTATTGAACATAGGGGGCAACGAGTATCTATGGGGTCTAGGGGATGGGGGGAGTGGATATGACCCGGACGGAAATGGGCAGAATCCGTATACTGAACTGGGTTCTATCCTCTACTTCACCTTCACTGATGGAGAGGTTAGTCCGGTTATGGAAGGAACTTCTGGCAATCCTTTCGTGCTTCATCACGGATTGAGGAATCCATGGAGGTTCGATCTTGACAGTCAGGATAGGCTCTGGATTGCTGATGTAGGCCAGAGCTGCTGGGAAGAGGTTAGCATTGTATCCATGGATGTTCAAGCAAACTTGGGTTGGGCTGAGATGGAGGGCAACCACCTAGTTGACAGCAGTTCTTGCGATTCCTCTGATAGCAACGATAGTAGTGACGAAGATTACACAATGCCCATCACAACATATCCCCACACAGGTGGAAATTGCTCAATTACCGGTGGTTTCTGGATGGATTGGGGCCCGGATGATCTGAGAGGGGGATACCTATTCGGTGATTTCTGCAGTGGGTCTATTTGGGTTCTAAAAGAAGAGAATGGGGGGTGGAGCCAGAATTACATCGGCTCCAGTGGTGGGATGATTGTGGGATTTGGCCAGGGCTTGAATGGTGAGCTTCTTGCCTTTCACTGGACAGGAGAAATTGTCCAGATTGGATGAAAATTGGATATTACATGGGAACTATGATGTCCTATGGTCTCTACAAGACAACAGTGAACGACAAGCCGTTGAGGATTGCTGGGGCTGTTTTAGCTTGTCTAGTGATGTTCACATCCGCCCTTCATCACCCCTCCAATCAGCTTCAAAGTAACCAAACAAAAATGGAACAATTCGGAGGAGGGGGGTCCCTGGAAGAGCAATGTGGCTCGATTACATTCGAGGACATTTTCATCTACAACCAAGCGATCTTCGAGGTTCGTGTGGACGACGATTGGCAGACGGCTGAGGTGGACGCCAGAGCTTGGATCAACTGGTCACTGGCAGATGACATAAGGTCGGATCTGGATGCGTTCCTTGAGGGAATTGTGCCCTCTGGCGGGGATGGTTGGCTGTCAACGGACGAGATTGAGGCAATGGTCTCAATTGCTGCCGACTGCCTTGAGTACAGCATCACCCGTATTGGAATTCGAGACGGGTCCCCTCACAGAGGAGGGGTTGGCGTAGACTGGATGAACACCACATGGGAGAACGACCAGACGAACATCGGGCATTTCAACGGAGTTCCTGATAGGCACTCACAAATGAGGGAATGTCAGGGATTCAGTCAAGAGGGGTGTGTTGAGGTTCCAGTTGTTCCCTCTAGCACTAGAGACTGCGACATAGAGATCAATGAGTCAGTAGGTGCCGATGAGTGCAGGATCGAGTTGTGGCTCAATGCGACTATGGTGATCGGGGGAATCACGGATCCCAACGACTTCACCATAGCATTCAATTCTTCGAACATGAGCAATGCTAGGCTAGACTTCACCTTCCCTGTGATGCCTGAACTCAGGATGGACATGTGGGAGGAGTGCGAAGGTAGGTTCGTGGGTGCCGATGAGGACAATCCACAAACGGATATCGCGCCGATTAGAGGGAGTTGCATAGGGGATGGGTCAGCAAGTTACGATCTGAGGACCAATGAAGATGGCAGCCTTACCTACACCCTAGATTCAAACTTCTCAAGGGAGAATTGGCCTTTGGGAGAAGATGTGTTCGCTGACTTCACTACTTCACCAATTCCGATGGATAACCCCCCGGCTTGGAGCGATTCTGCCCCATCGGATGGTTCTTGGATTCCAGTTGCCGAAGAGGGGCAGAGCAAACTGGCAAATTGGCAGGATGTTTCTTCCTGGTTCACAGATGAGTCAGGAGTCTCGAATCTGGAAATAGTCTGCTCAGTTGGCAACTCAACGAACGGCGTCAGTCAAAGCATAGATCGTTCACTTTGGCTAAACATAGACGGGATAGTTGATGTAACATGCGAATCAGTAGATTCAGCAGGTCAGACATCAGGAAATAGGACATGGCACGTAGGAGTTCCAGTTTCTGTATCTTCCTCCGCACTCATTCTAGAGGATCCCCATCCGATCACCGTCTCAGTAACAGATGGTTGGCCGGAGATTTCGGTTGAGGTTTCACTCGTACAAGGAGGGGAGGCTCAGAATATTATTACGACAATTACTGACGGGGTTACAAATCTGGAAGTTCCTGCATCAGGAATGGTTCCAGGGCCTGTATCAGTCTGGCTTAGAGCCTATAACAACCAAGGAGCTTACATGGAAAAACTGTACGATTTGGGAATATCCAAGGAGAGTCTGCCTCCTCAGATTTCCTTCTCGAACACAGTCTGGGAAGGCTCGGCATTGAAGATTTCAGGACAGTACAGTGACCCAGAAGGGGAAGAGGTGAGTATTTCTTGCGACATTGGAATGACGTCTTTTACTGTCGAGCTCAGTGAGGTCGAAATTACGGGAAACACGTGGGAAGTCACTTGGATCAATGCTCAACACAGTGAGTTGTTTTTGGGGAGTGAATATCCGTTGTTCGTAACAGTATGTGATGAGTCAGGAAAATGTGCTGACGAGGAATTTGAGATAATGAACGAAGCGATGCCTTTGACTGTCGATGAAGGTCGAGAAAGTATGCCAAGCGAGGATTCCCTTCCTGCCCCAGGACTGGGTTCCATATCATTATCGATGCTATTTGCAATGTTCATTGGAAAGAGGAGGATCGAGAAGTGAGTTTCTCCGGGAGAGTTGATCGCGAGTCTCATGAGGGCGGCCTACTGATATCCTTCGAAGGAAGGCCTCCCCGACTCGGGGCAAGAATGAGAGTTAGGGGTGGAAAGATATTGGGGAAGGTAGACACTGTTCTAGGGTCAATTGATTCCCCTCTGATTCACGTACATCCTCTTTACGATGGCATAGACAGTAGGGCATCTCTGGGATCACCAGTCGAAATCGCGCCCAGAGAAAATTCACGAAAGGGTCGACCGAGGGGAAACTCGGGTAGAGGCTACAGGGATAACAAGGGCCCAAGGGGCAAAACTGGAGGTCGAGGGGGGAGGGGTTTCCGAGATAGTAAGAAGGGAGGTCATTCTGGCAGAGGGTCCAACCACCATAGGAGAGGAGGAAAAGGGAAACAAAGGGGTTCGGGCAAACCTGGGCGCAGGACGCACGGCTCTGGCAGGAGGGGCTCTGGCAGGGACGGTCGAGGCAAGAGGCGCTAGCCTCGTACCCGAGCATTCTTCATCATGAGTATTCTGCGTGCTCCGTGGCGAAGAGTGCAGAGATGATTTGGCTCGATGCCATCGAGGCCAACGAGGGAGGAGATAGGGCAACTGCTCTATCTCTAGCTGAAGAAGTAGTTTCTATTGACGAGAATCATGCAGATGCTTGGTTTGCCATAGCTCAGTGGGTACTTCCGATAGACTCGAGAGGGAAGCAACAGATGCCCAACGTGGTTCAGGCTTCCAAGACTATGTCAGCAATTAGGAAGGTTGTCGAACTTGACCCTGATAACGATCAAGCATGGAGGATAGGAGGAGAAATCATGGTTGGTCACTTGGGAATGCTGGAGCATGGGATTCAATGGTGGGAAGAAAGGAAGGGCGTTGCACCGAGTGATGTTCTGCCATACTTTGAGCAGATTTCCATACTCATTAGAATAGGGCGTTTCAACGATGCTGGGTCCTACTTGGATATACTGGACAAGATGGTCGAAAAGCAGCCTAGCAAGTCCCTTGAGGCGAGAGCTAAGAGGCTCAGAATTATCTTCGAGGAGCAGAGTTCGATGGAGGAAGAGTTAGGGTTCGAACCACAGAACGGCAAGGACGAATCTTGGGGTCTGATCAGTAGGATGAGGAAGAAGAAGCCACTTACTGAGACTTACTTCCTTCTAATGTTCGTGATGCCGATAGTGTTCTTGTTGGGGTCGCTTGCTACGATGCTGTTCGCAGGGGTGGCATACGGCACCGTCATTGTTATGCTGCTGATTGTAGCGATGTACTTCACCATAGCCCGACTCTCCAGAAGGCTCTTGCTCAAGCTAAACAGGCCGGAGTCTTTCCTAAACAGGGCAATAGACATAGAGAGCTCGAGCGGGAAGGTCTGCGTGCCCGACGAGATAAGAGCATCCAAGCTCTACTCCTACGTGATTGGAAAGAGGACGCCCTCCTTCCAAGAGAGGCTGGGGATGATCGAGGAGTCGGGGGAGGCGCTCCCACGTAGGTGGGAGCTCTCCGTTCCCGAACTCTGATCAGCCACCGCCGCCCTTATTCTGCTGCGAGTAGTACTGGGAGTAGTATTGCGTGGCATACTGCCGTGCCATCTGCTCCTCGTACCCCTGAGCCACTAGCTGCTGAACGTAAGCCTCGACGGGGTCCATCTGCTCGACTCCGCCGAAAGACTCCACAGAGTCCTGCTGGTCAACTCCTCCGCCCCGTCTCATGAACATCATAGTGACGCCCAGAACCGCAATTAGCAGAATAGCGCCTATTCCGGCGAACATCAGAGTCGATGAGTCGCTGCTTCCTGCCTCATTTCCGCCCTGAGGCTCGTTCGACCTTGGGACGGTATACAGAGTGATCTGATCGTCCACAACGTAAGCACCCTCTGTGACCCTGATGTGGATAATGCCCACGTTTCCTTCTGTTTCCATGTATTTGTGCGATATGTTGAGTGAGAGGAAGTACTGTTCCCCGTCGCATAGCCCTTCCTGCCAGTCGAATCTTCCTAGCGCCTTCTGGGCCGTCTTGATTCCCTCACTCTTATCGAAGATTGAGAGGTCGTCCAGTGAAGCCTCGACCTTGACGTCGCAATCCGCGCTGGCATCGTTGTCGACCACGGTTCCAGTGATGTTGATGATGTCCGACTCCAATCCGTTGAAGGACTCACCGTCTGCGGTTGCGATGCTATCGAACTGGACCTCGGGGGCCGCGTCTCCGAACATCTCGCCAACTACCTCGAAGAAGACCCTGGTGGGTTCCTCGTTCCTCTGGTCCCTCTTGTCGTAGACCGTCAGTTCCACCATGATGGTGTTCTCGCCAGCAGTCAGGTTCCTGAACGTGTAAGTCCATTCCACTTGGCTACCGGGCAACTCGTACGATTGCACGTTGTCGCCATCCCCATTGACTGACCATGTGAACTTGCCAATACCAGTTCCAACGTCACTGCTGTTTGCCGAGGAGAACATGATGCTAGTGTCCCCGGTGTCTGAGAGCCTGACTCGGTACTTGGGCGAGTCGACCATGATCCAGTTTCCGTCTTCGTCCTGCTTCCCTGTTGGGGTCTGCTGGTAGCCCACGAACTCGACGAATTCCATGAACGAGGAGTCCTCCACTATCTCTATGTGGGCCTCGGGAGGCGTGCTGTCCGCGTTGATGTCGTTGGTATACACGGAGATGTTTGTTATCCGTGTGTTGCCGTAAGAGTCGTGTAGGAACAGCCAGATCCTCCACTCTGCATCTATCTTGCACCCTAGTTCTGCGTTCTCGTCAGGGACGCAGAAGGTAGCTGTCGCCGGGTAAGTTGAATTTGGGCTGTGCATGTGGTTGTTGTCACTTCCGAGAGTCTGCCCGTCCCAACCGGTAACGGTCTCGCCATCCGCAGACTCGATCAACCAGTCTGCGTGAATTCCTGCTACGTCCGTCTCGAATCCGAATTGCAGCTCAGCGGAGCTCTTGATAGCCTTCCTAGAGTAGGCCCCTGTTAGGACATCGATAGACTGGGTGACTCCGTCAATGGTTAGTTCGAAGCCCTCACCGGCTATTTCGAATCCGTCTGGGTATGGCGAGAGGTGGAAGTCCAGGAGGTTGGACAGCATAGCGAAGTTTGGATCTCCGAATGGCTGTGAGACGGCTGGGTTCTCGACGTCAATTGTTGTGATTATCATCCCTCCCTGATGGTAGTTGCAGGTCGAGAGTAGTGCCTGACTGGGGTTCTCTGTGTCTCGTATAATTGTGTGGAACGTCCCTCCATCGCTTATCTTGCCGCCTTCAGTTCCTCCAGGTGCTCCATCGCTGCAGACCTGGGGGATGTTCTCCGGCTTGACCTGGTTTAGGTCAAGTGCCGATAGTGCCACGTGTGTCCCCCCGTTTATTCCTCCTAGAGCGGAAGGGTTGATTCCCGACATGAGGGGGTGGAATGGATCTATCAGGCTAACGTTCTCTGAGAGGACCCTGTGATCCACGGTGTCGTTGTGGTGGTCCCTCATGACTACGTTCATCCCGAAGGGGAGCCTGTCGGGGGCGTTCGGATTCTGAATGTCATCGTAATCTGAGTAGTATGGGCCGAGATGGACCTGCAGGGTTCCTCCGTCCCTCATGAACTCGATAAGGGTCTCAGTGAGCGTGATGTCGGCGTTGTCGGCATTCGGGGTTCCGAGCAGCTCGTAGTAGTCTCCATACTCCACGCTGTAGTCTGTCTGCCATGGAAGTAGGACCTTGGAGTAGTGCTCCAGCCAGTCCTCCATGCCATAGACATTCCAGTCCTCTACCTCCAACTGTGTGTAGGTCTTGTTCATTGATGAAAGGTCCTGCTTGACCCTCTGCAACCGATTTTGGTCTGTTGGGTTGGAGAGTATGGCAACATCGATGTTGTCGAGGAACTCTATAGAGAAGTATCGCTCGTTACCAGAGTCCTCTCCCGTCCCAGTCAGAGTTGACTGGAAGCTAATGTTGTATTTGTGGGAGTCGAACCACAGGTTGTAGGGAGAAGACCAGTTTGCCTGAGACCTCTGGTGCGGGTCTAGGACGAAGGGACCGTTGTCAGAGGCTTGCTGGAACACCGTCTGACCTGTGTCCTCGTCGACAATCTTCATTGTCACCTCGTAGATGCCCTCTATCACTCCATTTAGCATCGGTACGGCGAAGTTGTGGGACTGCTGGCCCTGTGGGTTGGTTGAGTATACGCACGAGTAGACGGCATCGGCTACGCAGTCTAGGACATCTGCCTGAAGAAGGGTGATGTCTGCGTTGGCTATCTCGAAGAGGATCGTGGAAACGTTGTTCGCTTGGCTTATCTCCGGCTTATCGAACCACTTGGAGGTGTTATCCGTATTGTTGTAGAGGGTCATCAGGTCTATCCTGTATAGTCCGCTCTCGAAGTCGTGAACCCCCATTTCGACGACTCTCTTCTGGCCGGCATCCATCCCAGTTACCGTCTCGACGTAGGATCCGTCGTCGTTGAATGTGTAGTCGTCGACCCTGATGTTGTCTATCGCGAAACCTGCGTATCCTGCATTGCCGTTGACGCCGTCGTCGTTGGAGTAGAACCTCCATGTGAACGTGACCTCGGCTCCAGCCAGTGATGTGCACTCGTCGGTCCACGCGATGGAGTCCTCGGAGGTCTGGTTTAGGAGGTGGACGTGGGTTAGGTCGATTCTAGCGGTGCTCACGAGGTTGTCTGAATCGAACCAAGTCACGAATCCGTCCTCCCCAATACCTCCTGAGTGGTCTCCTGCGTACTCCACCTCCTCGTAGAGGCCGTTCTGGTCGAAGTCTTCGCAGTAGTTGTAGATGGTCTCTGTGTACGGGTTGTACGCGTACCTAAGGCCGTTATCGTTCAGGTCGGTCCAGCTGCCGTAGATGATTCCATCGTACACCTCTCCGTCCTTGACCCATGTTGCCTCTAGGTAGGAGAAGTCACGAACCGATTGGACGTTCCCGTTCCTGTCAGCAATGTGGTCCCCCTCCGCGAAGTAGTCGAAGCTGAGGAACGTGAAGTCGGCTCCGCTGTCTGTTAGCTCAATTGGCTCGAGAGTGAGTGTCTCGTTCCAACTGTCGCCGTATCCATCCGAGGGGTGCCCTAGCCAATATGCCTGGTTCTTGAACACTCCCTGGTTCTGCGGTAGCATGTCGTTTGATCCGGTAGAGTCGTCCAGCCTGCTTCCGTTTTCGTTCCCATCGTCCTCCCATATGGGCTGGAAGCCTGAGAAGTCCTCTGCTGCAATGAGCTCAGGAAGTGCATTGCTGACCTTGGCTTCGACATCGAAGTCAACGAACGTGTTACCCCAGTTCTGCACGCCAATGGTGATGGGCATCTCCCCCGATGCGTATCTCTCTCCGTTCAGAAGGTCTAGCCATGGCTCCTCATACAGGCCTGG